>CAIYXH010000190.1 GCA_903930195.1 uncultured Actinomycetes bacterium
ACCAGCACGTCGCCCGCTCCCCGATCGCGGAGGAGCTCGAGGATGCGCGGCACGAGCGTCATGTGCGCGCCCGACAGAATCGAGATCCCGATCGCGTCGGCGTCCTCCTGGATGACCGTCTCCACGATCTGCTCGGGCGTCTGGTGGAGGCCCGTGTAGACGACCTCCATCCCCGCGTCGCGCAGAACGCGCGCGATGATCTTCGCCCCGCGATCGTGCCCGTCGAGACCGGGCTTCGCGACAACGACTCTGATCGGGCGCTCCACGATGGTGGAGCCTAGGCCACGACCGGAGCGAGCGCCGCGGCCAGACGCGCGGTCGCGTGCTCCCAGGTGAAGTTCGCGTCGGCCCGCGTGCGCGCAGCTGCCCCGAGGCGGTCGCTGAGGGCTGCGTCGTCCAGCAGGGTCAGCGCGCCCGCGGCGAACGAGAGCGGTGCATCGGGATCCACCAGGATCCCCGTCACGCCGTCGGTGACGACCTCGTCGGCCGAGGCGGCACGCGCCGCGATCGCCGGCCGACCCGCCCGTGCAGCCTCGATGTACACGATCCCGAAGCCCTCGAACTGGGCGGCGGCGCGCGAGGCACGCGACGGCATCGCGAACGCGCGGCAGCCGCGAAGCAGCGCTGCCTTCGTCTCCTCGTCGACCCGGCCCGTGAAGACGACCTGCTCCGCAACGCCGCAGGACCGCGCGAGCTCCGCGAGATACGGCCTCAGCGCGCCATCCCCGGCGACGACATACGCAAGCCGCGGGTGGCGGGCGACGAGTGCGGGCAGCGCCCGGATCACCGCGTCGTGGCCCTTGTGCGGCTCGACCAGCCGCGACACGGTCAGGAGATAGGGGCGCACGCCGCCGGCGTCGCGTCGACGGCGTACTCGATCGAGCCGACCGGCTCGGGCCCCAGCAGCTGGACGCCCGTCTCGGCCAACTGGGATACCACAGGCCTGAACGGCAGCTACGACATCCGCGCGATCGCCACCGACCGTGCAGGCAACGACTCGCTGCCGTCGATCGTCACGCGCCTCGTCGACAACACCGCGCCGACCGGGACGATGACGAGCCCCGGCACGAACCTCCACGCGATCATCGGGCTGACGGCGACGACGAGCGACGGCTCGGGCTCCGGCGTCTCCACGGTCGGCTTCCAGTACTCGCCGACCGGGACGAACGTCTGGACGGACCTCACGCCGTCGCTGAGCTCGAGCTGCCCGACCAGCCCGAGCGGCGTGTTCTGCTTCGACCCGACGGCGCTCGCAAGCGGGGTCTACGACTTCCGCGCCGCGATCCGCGACAACGCGAACAACCTGGGCTTCTCCCCGACGATCACGGGCCTGCTTGTCGACAACACCGCCCCGCTGACGACCGACAACGCGCCGGCCGGCCCGCAGAACCAGCCCGTCACGGTCACCCTCTCGGCGACCGATGCCGGCTCCGGCGTCGGCTCGACGTCGTACGCGATCGACGGCGGCGCGACGCAGACCTACACCACGCCGATCGTGATCGCAGCACCGTCGAGCCACTCGAACGACGGCACACACACGATCACCTACTTCTCGACCGACGCCGCCGGCAACGTCGAGCAGACGCACAGCGTCACGGTCACGATCGACACGACCGGCGCGACAGGTGGCCTCGACAACCCGGGCCAGTACCTCAAGGGCACGGTGCCGCTGACGGCGAGCCCGAGTGACGCCGCCGGGATCCAGTCGGTCAAGTTCGAGGTCAGCCCGCACAACCTCGGCAGCTGGACGCAGATCGGCGCGCTGCTCACCGTTGCGCCGTACACGGTCTCGTGGGACACGACGGCGACAGCCGACGGCAGCTACGACCTGCGCACGACCGTGATCGACAGCGCCGGCAACTCGACCACCTCCGAGCTCGACGCGCGGACGGTCGACAACACCGCGCCCGCAGGCACCATCACCGCGCCGCTCGCCGGCGCCACCGTCGGAGGAACCTCCGTCGCGCTGACCGCCTCGCCGACCGACAGCGGCTCCGGCGTCGCTTCGGTGAGCTTCTGGGTCGAGGGTGCCGGCGCAACGAGCTTCGTCATGGCCGGCAGCACGACCTCCCTCCCCTACTCGGTCGCCTGGAACGCCACGAGCGTCGCCGACGGCACCGCCCAGATCGAGGCCATCGTCACCGACAACGCGGGCAACACCTTCACGACGGCGACCACGTCGGTCACCGTCTCGAACGGCGCCCCGACGGTCAGCCTCGCCGATCCGGGCAGCCCGGTGCATGCCGCGATCACCCTTGCGGCGACCGCTGCCGCGAACACGCGCGACGTCGCCTTCAGCTGGGCGCCGCACGGCACCACGACCTGGACGCAGATCGCCGACGTCACCGCCGCAGCGCTCGGGCAGACCGCGTTCTCGACGAGCTTCGCCACCACGGGCGCGCCCGACGGCTCCATCGACATCGAAGCCGTCCCCACCAGCACCGCCGGCATCGTCGGTACCGCCTCGGTGCGGACGACGACCGTCGACAACACCGGCCCGGCCGCGAGCCTGACGGCGCCGCTCGCAGGCGCCACGGTCGGCGGCAATGCCGTCTCCCTCTCCGCCACCGCCACCGACACGAGCGGCGTCGCCCGGGTCGACTTCCAGATCCGCGCCCACGGCTCCTCGGGCAGCTTCAGCACCATCGCGAGCCTCACCTCGGCGCCCTTCACCACCACGTGGAACTCGACCACCTTCAGTACCGGCTCCTACGACCTCGAGGTGGTCGCGACCGACGGCGCCGGCAACCAGAC
>CAIYXH010000191.1 GCA_903930195.1 uncultured Actinomycetes bacterium
GCCCTCGCAGCCGAGCAGCGCGCGCAGACGCTCTCCGCCGGCACGCCCGCCGCCACCGTGGCGACGACGCTGACCGAGGACGCGCCCGCAGCAGCGGCGACGATTCCCGCCGGCGCGCGCGTCCTCACCGTCTCGGCCACCGGGTACTCGCTCACGGGCAACACCGCGAGCGGCCTGCCGGTCGGCTGGGGCGTCGCGGCCGTCGATCCGTCGGTGATCCCACTCGGCACCCACCTGATGATCCCCGGCTACGGCGAGGCGATCGCTGCCGACACCGGCTCGGCGATCATCGGCGACCGGATCGACCTCTGGTTCCCCTCGTTCGCCCAGGCGTCGGCGTGGGGCCGGCGCTCGGTCACGATCTCGCTCGACTGAGACTAAACTTCCGGCGTTCGCCCATGTCCACGCCCAGGAGCCAGGTGTGAGCTACACCGCACGACCCGACGAGATACGCCCACGCGTCCTGCTGGTCGACGACCACGACCTCTTCCGGACGGGCCTTCGCACGCTCCTCGTCGAGCAGGACGTCGACGTGGTCGGTGAGGCCGAGACAGGCATGGAGGCGCTCAACGCGATCCGCGAGCTGGCGCCCGACGTCGTCGTGATGGATCTGAACATGCCGGGGATCAGCGGCGTCGAGGCGATCCGGCAGATGGCGATGATCGCGCCGCTCACGCGCGTGGTCGTGTTGACGATCTCCGACGAGGACACCGACGTGATGGACGCGATCCTCGCCGGCGCCTGCGGGTATCTCCTGAAGGACGCCTCGATCGAACAGCTGATGCACGGGATCACGGCCGCCGCTGCCGGCGAGTCGCTCGTCTCCCCCGCGATCGCGACGAAGGTGCTGCAGCGGCTGCGCGCCTCGACCGCCTCGCCCCGCTACGCCGACACGATCCGCTCCGAGCTCTCCGACCGCGAGATCCAGGTGCTGAAGCTGATCGCGAACGGTCAGGACAACGCGCAGATCGCCGCCGAGCTGCACATCAGCCCGAAGACGGTCAAGAACCACATCTCGAACATCCTGATGAAGCTCCAGATCGACAACCGGATCCAGGCCGCGGTCTACGCCGTGCGCTCCGGGCTCGTCTAACGCGCCGGACGGAGAACACGACACACAGTGTCCGCAACGTCGATGTCCCCGCACCACCGGTGTCAGACTCCGGTTTCCGTCAACCTGTCCTCAGCAACAGTTGTGTGAATTTCCGTTCCACAGCCGGTTGACAGCTTCCGAGCGTGCGGCTCGCCTGTTGACGCCCGCTCCGTACCGCGGGCTGGGAAGAAGAGTCACAAAGCTGTCACACCGACGCCGTGACGCGGATCGGAGTCTGACACCGGCGGTACGGACGCCGCGGCCGCGGTACGGACGCCGCGGCCGGGCGTCTAGCCGAGCAGCGCGTCGAGATCCGCTTCGGTGAGCAGCGGGACTCCTGCCGCCTCTGCCTTCTTCAGCTTCGACGCACCGGGCGCCTCGCCGACGAAGACGCCCGTCGTCTTCTTCGAGACCCCGTCGCTCACCTTGGCGCCGAGCGCCTCCAGGGCGGCCGTGGCCGCCTCGCGCGTCATCCGCTCGAGCGTCCCGGTGATCACGTACTGGCTGCCGGTGAGCGCCCCGACGACCGGGCGGTCGCCCTCGTCGGCCGCGAGAGTGAGGCCACGCACGCGCAGCTCCTCGATCAGCGCCATGTTGTCGGCGTCGCGGAACCACTCGGCGATCGCCTCGGCGCGCTCGGGCCCGATGCCCTCGCACTCGACGAGCTCCTCCTGCGTCGCAGCGGCGAGCGCGTCGACCGTCCCGAAGTGGCGCGCAAGGTTCTGGGCCGTCACCCAGCCGACGTCGGGGATGTTGAGCCCGAAGAGCACGCGGCGAAACGGCGTCGCGGCGCGCGACGCGTCGATCGAGGCGATCGTGCTCGTCGCGCTCTTCTCGGCGAAGCCCTCGAGCTCGACGAGCTGCTCCTTCGTGAGGTCGTAGAGCGCGGGCAGCGAACGGACGAGGCCGAGCTCCCAGAGCCGGCGGACGAGCTGCTCCCCGACACCGTCGATGTCGGCAGCCGCGCCGACCCAGTTGATCAGCGTCTCGAGCCCGCGCGACGGACACGCGTTGTTCGGACAACGGTGCTTCACCTCGCCCTCGAGCTGCACGACCGCGGTGCCGCAGAGCGGGCAGTGGGTCGGCATCCGGAACTCCTTCGTCCCCGGCAGGTGCGGCCCGGCCGGGCCGACGATCTGCGGGATCACGTCACCTGCGCGCTGGACGATCACGCGATCGCCCTCGCGGATCTCCTTGCGGTTGATGTCCTCCTCGTTGTGGAGAGTCGCGCGGGAGACGGTGACGCCGCCCACCTCGACCGGCTCCATGATCGCCCACGGGTTGAGCGCCCCCGTGCGGCCGACGCGGATGCGGATCTCGAGCAGCGTCGTCTCGGCCGTCATCGGCGCCCACTTGAACGCGCGCGCCCAGCGGGGGCGGCTGTGGAGCGAGCCGAGCGCAGCCTGCTGGGCGAGGCTGTCGACCTTGATCACGATCCCGTCGATCTCGTAGTCCAGCTCGCGGCGCCTCTCCTCCCAGGCGACGCAGGCCGCCGCGACCTCGTCGATCGTCTCGACCCGCTCGGCGTACGGGTTCGTGCGGAAGCCGCGCTCACGCAGCCACGCCAGCGTCTCCCAGTGCGTCGCGAGGCCGAGGCCCTCCGCGAATCCGATGCCGTAGGCCCAGTTCGCAAGCGGACGCGAGGCCGTGATCGACGAGTCCTTCTGGCGCAGCGAGCCGGCGGCCGCGTTGCGCGGATTCGGCGCGAGCTTCTGGCTCGTGCCGGCGAGCCGCTCGTTCAGGGCGTTGAAACCCGAGATGGGCAGGTAGACCTCCCCCCGCACCTCGACGCGCGCCGGCGGCGCGTCGCCGTGCATCCGCAGCGGGATCGTCGGGATCGTGCGGAGGTTGACGGTGACATCCTCGCCCTCGATCCCGTCGCCGCGCGTGGCCCCGCGCACGAGCACGCCGTCCTCGTAGGTCAGGTTGACCGCGAGCCCGTCGATCTTCGGCTCGAGCACGAAGGCGATCGGGGCCTCTGTCTCCAACCGCTTGCGGACGTCGTCGGCCCACTTGCGAATCGCTTCCTCGGTCGTGACCTTGTCGAGCGAGCCCATCGGCTCGAGGTGCTGGACCTTGACGAAGCGATCCGACGGCGGGGCACCGACACGCTGCGTGGGCGAGTCGGGCGCGACGAGCTCGGGCTGGGCGGCCTCGAGCGCGACGAGCTGGTCGTAGCCCCGGTCGTAGGTGGCGTCGTCGACCTCCGGGTCGTCGAGCACGTGGTAGGCGTGGCTCCAGCGGCGGAGCTGCGCGCTCAGCTCGGCGACGCGGTCTGCGTCAGAGGGCGGCAAGGAGCTCCTGCGCGGTGTCGACCACCTCGTCGCCGGCCGCGAGCGCGTCGCGGCCGTGAATCCCGCCCCAGGTGACGCCGATCGCGTACATCCCCGCAGCCTTTGCCGCGGCCATGTCGAACGGGGAGTCGCCGACGTAGACGGCGTCGGCCGCGTCGGCGCCCAGGCGCTCGAGCGCAACGAGCAGGGTGTCGGGAGCAGGCTTCTGGTTCGGCGCTTCGTCGCCCCCGACCACGACGTCGAAGAGATGGCCGACCGCCGTCGCCGCGAAGGCCATCTCGACCGTGATCCGGCGCTTCGCCGAGACGATCCCGAGCTGCCGCCCCTCGTCCTTGAGGCGGACGAGGACGTCGTCCATCCCCACGCAGAGCTGGAGCTCGTCGTGCAGGGGCTCATTGTGGGCGCGGTAGACGCGGACGAGCTCCTCGACGTGCTCTCCGCCCCCGAACGTGGCCATCTGCGCCTCGAGGCCGGGCCCGCCGACCGCCGCCATCAGCTGCTCGTCGGCGATCTCGCGGCCGAGCACGGTGCGCGTGGCGTGCCGCATCGAGGCGAGGATGATCCCGCCGGAGTCGACGACCGTGCCGTCGAGATCGAAGAGGACGACCGGGAACCGCACCGGTCGATCGTAGCCGGGCCTCCTAGGGGTAGCCGACGCCGACCAGATACAGCCCCCACGGCGGCACGGTGGAGCCGGCTTCGGCCCGGTCGGCGCCCTGCAGCAGCCGCTCGAGCTCGTCGGGGCCCCGCTCCAGCATCGTCCCGATCAGCGTGCGCACCATGTGACGCAGGAAGGCGTTCGCCGTGATCTCGAGCTCCCAGATGTCGCCACGGTCGTGCCAGCGGGCCGCCGAGACGGTGCGCACGAAGGTCTTGTGGTGTGTGATCGCCGGGGTGAAGGCGCGGAAGTCGTGCGTGCCGAGCAGGAGCTCGGCCGCTGCCTCGAGCGGGTCGAAGTCGGCCGAGCGCGGCCACCAGAGCGCGCGGCGCGCCTCGAGCGGGGAGCGCGTCCGCGGCCGCCAGAGGCGGTAGCGGTACGACCGGGAGCGCGCCGAGAAGCGCGCGTTGAACTCCGCCGGCGCTTCCTCGACCTTCACGATCGCGACATCGTCGGGTAGCTGCGCATTCAGCGCCTCGACGGCGCGGTCGGGCGGCGGGCCGCCGGTCGTCGTCACGGAGACCACGTTCGCGTAGGCGTGCACACCGGTATCGGTGCGGCCGGCGACGACGAAGTCGGTGAACGACTCGTACATCTCGCCGAGCGCATGGCGCACGGTTCCCTCGACCGTGCGGTCGCCGGGCTGGCGCGCCCAGCCCCGAAACGCGGTGCCGTCGTAGGCGACGGTGAGCTTCAGGTGCATGTCAGGAGATCCTGACTCATTTTGGCAAGCTCGCCTTATGCTATGGACGCTTGCACTCTATCGTCTACACTACAGCAGATGGAGAGCGCAGAGGCACACCTGGCAGAGACGCCGAGCGGCGACGGCGACGGCGCGCACGACTTCCTGCTCCAGCGCGTGCAGCCGGCGATGGTCGGGCTGATCGACGGCTCGCTCTCCACCCTCGCCCCGATCTTCTCGGTGGCACTGATCAGCCACAAGCCGCTCTACGCCTTCGTCGCCGGCCTGGCGACCTCGATCGGCGCCGGCGTCTCGATGGCGTTCTCGGAGGGGCTCTCCGACACGGGCGAGCTGACCGGACGCGGCAACCCGATCGTCCGCGGCGGCATCACCGGGCTCGGAACGTTCGTCGGCGGGATCCTGCACTCGCTGCCGTTCCTGATCCCCTCGTTCCATGCAGCCCTGATCACGGCGTTCGCCGTGGTCGCCTGCGAGCTGGTCGCCCTCGCCTTCGCCCGCTCCCGCTTCTTCAGCACCGGCTTCGTGGCCTCCCTGGCAGCGGTCTCCCTCGCAGGCGCGATCATCGTCGCAATCAGCGCGGCGCTGGGGGCCACCGTCTAAGACGAAGGGACAGGGCTGACGCCCTGTCCCTTCGTAGAACACCGGATCAGAACCGAGGTCTGACCCTAGCTCAGTCTTCCTTGCCCTCTTCGGGCGCGGGATCGTCGGTCGCCTCTGCGTCGACGGCGGCCTCGGCCTCAGCCTCGGCTGCGGTCTCCTCGGCGGCGTCGACCTCTTCAGCGGCCTCGGTCTCTTCGACGGCTGCCTCGGCGTCAGGCTCCGCAGTCTCGGCGTCGGCGTGGCCGCCTGTGTCGCTGCGCTCCGCCTCCGCCACCGGCTCGTCGTCCGGGAGATCCTCGAGCTTCGTCTTGAAGACGAGCGGGCTGTCGACGAGCTCCAGGTACGCCATCTCCGCGTTGTCACCCTGACGGGGCCCGAGCTTGACGATGCGTGCGTAGCCGCCCGGGCGCTCCGCGAAGCGCGGCGCGACCTCGGTGAAGAGCTTGTGGACGACGTCCTTCGAGCGCAGGAAGGCGACCGCCTGACGGCGCGCGTGGATGTCGCCACGGCGGCCGAGGGTGATCATCTTCTCGGCGATCGGCTTGACCGCCTTCGCCTTCGTGACCGTCGTCTTGATCCGGCCGTGCTCGATCAGCGCGCCCGCAAGGTTCGAGTAGAGCGCCTTGCGGTGCGCCGAGTCGCGGCCGAGCTTCTTCCCGTGGCGGGCGTGCCTCACGTCGTTACTCCGCCACGCTCGGTGCGCCGTTGTCGCCGCGGAGCCGCAGACCGTGCTGGGCCAGCGTCTCCTTGACCTCTTCGATCGACTTCTTGCCGAAGTTCGGGATCGAGGCGAGCTCGTTCTCCGTCTTCGTCACCAGGTCGCCGATCGTTTCGATCCCGACGCGCTTGAGGCAGTTGTAGGAGCGGACACCGAGCTCGAGCTCCTCGATCGGGAAGTTCTCCATCCCGTGCGCGAGCTGGACGTCGACCATCGCGTTGCCGTCGAGCTGCGGCTGGTCGACCCCGAAGCCCTCGATCTTGTCGAGGTCGGTGAAGATGGCGAGCTGACGGATCAGGATCTCGGCCGCCTGCGCGATCGCATCCTTCGGATCCATCGAGCCGTTCGTCGTCACGTCGAGGATGAGCTTGTCGTAGTCGGTGCGCTGACCGACACGGGCTGCCTCGACGTCGTAGGCGACGCGGCGGATCGGCGAGAACATCGAGTCGACCGGGATCACTCCGATGGTGTGCGCCTGACCGCGGTTGCCCTCGGCCGGGACGTAGCCGCGACCGCGGCCGATCGTCAGCGTGATCTCGAGGCGCCCCTTCGAGGAGAGGTTCGCGATCTCGAGCTCCGGGTTGAGGATCTCGAGGTCGGCCAGCACCTCGATGTCCGAGGCGCGCAGCGTGCCCTCACCCTTGCCGACGAGCCGCACCTCGACCTCCGGGGACTCCCCGTGGAGGATGCAGACGAGCTGCTTGAGGTTGAGGATGATGTCGGTGACGTCCTCGCGGACACCCGGGAGGGTCGTGAACTCGTGCGCGACGCCCTCGATCTTCACCGAGGTGATCGCAGCGCCCTCGAGGGACGAGAGCAGCACGCGGCGCAGCGAGTTCCCGAACGTGTAACCGAAGCCGCGGTCGAGCGGCTCGATCACGAAGACGCCGCGGGACTCCTTGACCTCTTCGTGCGTGATCTTCGGGACCTGAAAGTCCATGACGGTACTACGAGCAGACATAAAAGTTCCTTTCTCCGAGCCGAGCTGCCGCTGCTGCGAGGGCTCTACGTGGAATCCTTACTTGGAATAGAGCTCGACGATCAACTGTTCCTGAACCGGCGTATCGATCTCCGCCCGCTCAGGCCACTTGAGGACCTTGCCGGTCAACCCGTCGTGGTCGGCCTGAAGCCAAGGGGCGACAGCCGCAGTGAGATCCGTTGCATCCCGGATGAGCGGCTCCGCGCTCGAGCCGGACTTGAGCGTGACGATGTCGTCGGGACGCACCCCGTAGCTCGGGATGTTCACCCGGCGCCCGTTCACCAAGAAGTGGCCGTGGCGCACGAGCTGACGTGCCTGCGCACGCGACGCCGCGAAGCCGAGGCGGTAGACGACGTTGTCGAGCCGGGTCTCGAGCGCGCGGAGCAGATTGTCGCCCGTCACGCCGCCGGCGCGGCTCGCCTTCTCGTAATAGGTGCGGAACTGCGTCTCGAGGAGGCCGTAGTACCGGCGCGCCTTCTGCTTCTCGCGCAGCTGGAGCAGGTACTCGGACTGCTTGATCCGGCCGCGGCCGTGCTCGCCCGGCGGGTAGCTGCGGCGCTCGACGGCGCACTTCTCGGCCAGGCAGCGCTCGCCCTGGAGGAAGAGCTTCATGCCCTCCCGGCGGCACTGCTTGCACTTGGGTGAGGTATCGCGAGCCATTTAGACGCGCCTCCGCTTCTTCTGGCGTACGCCGTTGTGGGCCTGCGGGGAGACGTCCTTGACGCCGAGGATCTCGAGCCCGGCCGCCTGCAGCGAGCGGACAGCGGTCTCACGGCCGGAGCCGGGGCCCTTGACGAAGACCTCGACCTTCTGCAGCCCGTGCTCCATGCCCTTGCGCGCGGCGGCGTCGGCCGTGACCTGCGCGGCGAACGGCGTCGACTTGCGCGAGCCCTTGAACCCGGCCGAGCCGGCGGACTCCCAGACGATCACGTTGCCCTCACCATCGGTGAGCGCGACGATCGTGTTGTTGAACGAGGTCTTGATGTGGGCCTGGCCGATCGCGATGTTCTTGCGCACGCGCTTGCGTGCGCGACCGCGGGTGGCCGCTGCCTTGCGAGGAGGAGCCATTTAGCGCGCCGCCTTCTTGCCGCGGCCGACGGTCTTCTTCGGGCCCTTGCGGGTACGCGCGTTGGTCTTCGTCCGCTGGCCGTGCGCCGGCAGGTTGCGCCGGTGGCGGAGGCCGCGGTAGGCGCCGATCTCGGAGAGGCGCTTGATCGCCTGGGTGCGCTCGCGGCGCAGGTCGCCCTCGACCTGGTACGTCGCGTCGATGTGGTCGCGGAGCTTGGTGACCTCGTCCTCGGTGAGGTCGCGCACCTTCGTGTCGACGGACAGGCCGAGCGCTGCGCAGATCTCGCGCGCGGTCGACTGGCCGATGCCGAAGATGTAGGTCAGCCCGATCTCGAGCCGCTTCTGGTTCGGAAGGTTGACGCCGGCAATGCGTGCCATCTAGCCCTGCCTCTGCTTGTGACGCGGATTGGTGCAGATCACGAGCACGCGGCCGTGGCGCTTGATCACGCGGCAACGCTCACACATGGGTTTCACGGACGGACGGACCTTCATTGATGCTTTCTCTCTCTTCTCTCTGTCGGCTTCTGTGCTGATTCGAGGCGGCTAGCGGTGGCGATAGGTGATGCGACCCCGAGTGAGGTCATACGGTGAAAGTTCGACCTTCACCTTGTCGCCCGGAAGGATGCGGATGTAGTGCTTGCGCATCTTCCCGGAGATCGTGGCGAGGATGTCGTGCCCTCCGTCGAGCTTGACGCGGAACATCGTGCTCGGCAGGGACTCGGTGACCTCGCCTTCGACCTCAATCTTCTCTTCCTTTAGCGCCAATCAGCTCCTATGCAGATTCAGGGACTCGTACTTCAATGCTCGTGCCAAAACGCATGCCTCGAACGCCATTCGTGAGGAACACACACGAAAAGCTACGGCGCTGAGGCCGCAGGGTCGCTCATGGTACCAGGACCCGTGCAGGCCTCGTGAGCACGCGCGGGCCGTCGGCCGTGATCGCCACGGTGTGCTCGAAATGGGCTGTCAGAGAGCCGTCTTCGGACGAGATCGACCAGCCGTCGTCGTGGATGTAGACGTCGGGGCCGCCGGCGGTGATCATCGGCTCGATCGCGATCGTCATGCCCTCGCGGAGCTCCGGCCCGCGGTAGGAGGTGACGAAGTTCGGCACCTGCGGATCCTCGTGGTAGTGCTTGCCGACACCGTGGCCGACGAGCGTGCGGACGACCGAGAACCCGGCACCCTCGACGACCGTCTGCACGGCCTCGGAGATGTCGCCGATCACCGCGCCGAGCTGCGCCGCCTCGATGCCGGCGTCGAGCGCGGCCTGGCAGGCGTCGAGCAGAGCCTGCGCCTCGGTCGAGATCTCCCCCACGCCGAAGGTCGCGCACGAGTCGGTGATCCAGCCGTCCTTCGTCACGCCGACGTCGACGGAGATCACGTCACCCTCCTGCGCCGCGTACGGGCCGGGGATGCCGTGGACGATCATCTCGTTCGGCGAGATGCAGGTCGCGGCCGGGTAGCCCTTGTAGCCCTTCGAGGTCGGCTTCGCCCCGTGCGAGACGATGTGCTCCTCGAGGATCCGGTCGAGCTCGACCATCGTGATGCCCGGCTCGAGCCGCTCGTGGGCGAGGGCGAGTGTGCTCGCGACGACGGCGCCGGCGGCGGCCATCAGCTCGATCTCCTTGGCGCTCTTGCGGAGGATCACGCGGCTGCGCTCCCGGAGAGCGCGTCGAGCGCGTCCTGCACCTCGGTGTAGACCTCGTCGACCGTCCGCTCGGCGTGGAGCGGGACGAGCTTCCCGGTCGCCCGGTAGTGCTCGACGATCGGCTCGGTCTGCTCGTGGTAGATCGCGAGGCGGCGGGCGATCACGTCGGGCGTGTCGTCGGGGCGGCTCTCCTGCTCGGCGCGCTTGAGCATCCGCTCGGTCGCGATGTCGTCGGGGAGGTCGAAGAAGAGGACGGCGTCGAGGCTGCGGTGGATCTTGCGGAACATCGCGTCGAGGGCCTCCGCCTGCGCGAGGTTGCGCGGAAACCCGTCGAGGACGAAGCCGTCGAGCGCGTCGGTCTCGGCGAGGCGCTCCTCGATCAGAGCCACGGTGAGATCGTCGGGGACGAGCTCTCCGGCGGCGAGGATCGGCTCGACGCGCTTGCCGAGCGGCGTACCGGCGGCGATCGCTGCGCGGAACATGTCACCGGTCGAGACGTGTGGCAGGGCGTAGTCGGCTGCGATCCGCTTCGCCTGCGTTCCCTTGCCGGCCCCTTGTGGGCCCAGGACGAGCAGGTTCATGTCTACCTCAGGAAGCCTTCGTAGGAGCGCATCATCATCTGCGACTCCATCTGGCGCATCGTGTCGAGCGCGACGCCGACGACGATCAGCACCGAGGTGCCGCCGAGGGCCCGCGAGGTTGCCTGCGAGAACCCGCCGTAGCGGATGAAGAGCGACGGGAGCACGGCGATCGCGGCGAGATAGAGCGCGCCGGGCAGCGTCAGCCGCTTGAGCACCGTGTCGAGGTAGAGCGCGGTCGGCGGGCCGGGCCGGATGCCTGGGATGTAGCCGCCGTACTTCCCGAGCTGGTTCGCCTGCTCGACCGGGTTGAACTGCACCGCCGTATAGAAGAAGGTGAAGACGACGATCAGCAAGCCCTCGAACAGGAGGTAGTCCCAGTTCGTCGGCGAGAAGTTCGCGTTGATCCAGTTCTGCGTCTGCGGGATGAACTGCCCGATCGTGGTCGGGAAAGCCATGATCGTCGCCGCGAAGATGACGGGGATCACACCGGCCATGTTCACGCGCAGCGGCATGTAGGTGGTGGTGCCGCCCATCTGGCGGCGGCCGACCATCCGCTTCGCGTACTGGATCGGGATGCGGCGCTGGCCCTCCTGCACGAAGACGACTGCGACGACGATGCCGAGCGCGACGAGCGGGAAGAAGAGCTTCTCCATCGGGCCGCCGTTGACCCAGGCGTTGATCCCGGCCGGCGCCGACGTGAGGATCGTGGCGAAGATCAGCAGCGAGATGCCGGTGCCGATGCCGCGCGTGGTGATCATCTCGCCGAGCCACATCAGCAGCACCGTGCCGGCGGTGAGCGTGATCACGATCAGGACGATGCGGCCGGTGTCGACCGGCAGCGCGCCCTGGCGCTTGAAGAGGTAGGCGTACCCGGTGCTCTGCGCGGCGGCGAGCACGACGGTGAGGTAGCGCGTGTACTGGTTGATCTTCGCAAAGCCGGACTCACCCTCGTTCTTCAGCTCCTCGAGCGACGGGATCACCGCGGTGAGGAGCTGCAGGATGATCGACGCCGTGACGTACGGCATGATGCCGAGCGCGAAGATCGAGAAGCGCGCGAGCGCGCCGCCGCTGAAGAGCGAGAGCAGCGAGAGCACGCCGCCGGACTGGCCGCCGAAGTAGTTCTCGATCGTCTGCGAGTCGACGCCCGGCGCCGGCATCCAGGAGCCGAGACGGTAGGCGGCGAGCACGACCGCCGTGAAGATCACCCGGCGCCGAAGCTCCGGCACCCGCCAGGCGTTGGCGAGCCAGGACAGCATGGAGCGGCTAGTCCTCGCTCTCGACGGCGGCGTCGGGCGCGTCGTCGACGGACTCGGCCTCGACCGACTGGGTCTCGACCGACTCGGTCTCCACGGACTCGGCCTCGACCGGCTTGCGCGCGGCCTTGCGCTTGCGCTTCTTCACCTTCGGCTCCTTGAGGAGCGTGAGGGTGCCGCCCGCAGCTTCGACCTTCTCGCGTGCGGTCGCCGAGGCGCCGTGCACCGTGATCGAAAGCTTCTTGGTCAGCTCGCCGATGCCGAGCAGCTTGACGTCCTTGCGCACCGAGCGGATCAGACCCTTGGCCTTGAGCGTCTCGGGGGTGACCTCGTCGCCGACCTCGAAGCGCTCGAGGTCGCGCAGGTTGACCGGCTGGCTGTAGGTGCGGAACGGCCCGACCGGCATGGCGTCGGCCGAGGTGTTGCCGCGCAGCTTCGGGACGCGCATCGAGAGCGGCATCTGGCCGCCTTCGAAGCCGGCGCGCATCATGTGCGAGCCGGAGCGCGACTTCTGACCCTTGATCCCGCGGCCCGAGTAGCGGCCCTTGCCCGACCCGAGACCACGGCCGACGCGCTTGCGCTCCTTGCGGGGCTGCGCGGGCTGCAGGTTCGAGAGGTTCAGCTCGGTGCTGGTGAGATTCACAGTGGGCTCAGTCATGGTTATGCGCTTTCGACCTTCACGAGATGACGGACCTTACGAAGCATGCCAGCGAAGACAGGGTTCTCGTCGTGCTCGGCGGTCTTGCCGATGCGGCCGAGGCCGAGCGCGCGCAGCGTGCCGCGGTGACGCGGGCTCTGGCCGATCGCGCTCTTCGTCTGGGTGAGCTTGACCTTAGACACCGACGGTCTCCTCCTCGACGGGCGCGCGGTAGGGCAGGACGTCCTTGATCGCGAGGCCGCGTGCGGCTGCGACCTCCTCGGGACGACGCAGCCCACGGAGCGCCTGCTCGGCGGCCTTGACCATGTTGATCGGGTTCGAGCTGCCGAGCGACTTCGCGAGCACGTCGCGGACGCCGCCGAGCTCGAGCACCGCGCGGACGCCGCCGCCGGCGATGACGCCGGTACCGGGCGAGGCCGGACGCAGCAGCACGCTGCCGGCGCCGAAGTTGCCGCGCACCTCGTGCGTGATCGTCTGGCCGTGCTTCGGGACGGTGAAGAGGTTCTTCTTCGCGTCGTCGACGGCCTTCGAGATCGCGAGCGGAACTTCCCGCGCCTTGCCGTAGCCCACGCCGACACGGTCGACTTCATCGCCGATGACGACGAGCGCGGTGAACGAGAACCGCCGGCCGCCCTTGACGACCTTGGCGACGCGGTTGATCTCGACGACGCGCTCCTTGAGCTCCCTGGTTTCGACGATCTCGCTCACTAGAACTGCAGACCTCCCTCGCGCGCACCATCGGCGAGCGCCTTGACACGACCGTGGTACAGGTAGCCGCCGCGGTCGAACACGACCGCCTCGACGCCTGCCTGTTTGGCGGCGGCAGCGACGGCCTTGCCGACCTCCCGCGCCTGTGCGCTCTTGTCGCCCTTGAAGTTCTTGAGGCCGAGCCAGCTCGCACCGGCAAGCGTCTTGCCGGTGGAGTCGTCGACGACCTGGGCGAAGATGCCCTTGTTCGAGCGAAAGACCATGAGGCGGGGCCGCTCGGGCGTTCCGGCGACCTTGCCGCGGATGCGGCGATGGCGGCGCAGCCGCGCCTGATGCGTGGTGAGACTGGTCATGCGCGCTTACCGACCTTCCTGCGGACAGCCTCGCCCTGGTAGCGAATGCCCTTGCCCTTGTAGGGCTCCGGCGGACGCACCTTGCGGATCTCGGCGGCGGTCTGCCCGACGATCTGCTTGTCGATGCCCCGGATGATGACCTCCGTCGGCGTCGGCGTCTCGAACTCGATGCCCTGACGCGGCGTGATCTTCACGGGGTGGGAGTAGCCGACCTGAAGCTCCAGGTTGGTACCCGAAACGGCGGCGCGATAGCCGACGCCCTGGATCTCGAGGCGCTTCTCGAAGCCCTGCGTGACACCCTCGACCATGTTGGCGACGAGCGTGCGGGTGAGACCGTGCAGCGCACGATCCTCGCCGCGCTCGGTCGGCCGGGTGACGGTGATCGTGTCGCCCTCGTGGACGATCGAGATCCGCTGCGGGACGACCTGGCGCAGCTCGCCCTTCGGACCGGACACCGTCACACGACCGGGATCGATCGAGACGAGCACGCCCGAAGGGACTTCGATTGGCTTTCTTCCGATACGAGACATGAGATGACTTTCGCTCCGCGGTTACCAGACGAAACAGATGACTTCGCCGCCGAGGCCTTCGCGCTCGGCAGTGCGGCTCGTGATGACACCGCGGGAGGTGGACAGGATCGCCGTGCCGAGACCGCCCATCACGCGCGGCAGATCCGCCTTGCCAGCGTAGCGGCGCCGGCCCGGCTTCGAGACGCGCTTGATGCCGGAGAGCACGCGCTCGCGGCCGCGACCGTACTTCAGGTCGACGACGAGCTGCTTGTAGGGGAGCTCGCCGGCCTCGAGGACGTGGAAGTCGCGGATGTAGCCCTCCTCCTTGAGGATGCGGGCGATCTCCTCCTTCAGCTTCGACGAGGGCATGACGGCGCGATCGTGCAGCGCCTTGTTGGCGTTGCGGATGCGGGTGAGCATGTCGGCTACGGGATCGGTCAGCATTGGTGTCTCTCTCCTACCAGGAGCTCTTCGTCATGCCGGGGATGACGCCCTCGTGAGCAAGCTCACGCAGGCAGATCCGGCAGAGTCCGAACTTCTTGAACACGGCGCGAGGGCGGCCGCACTTGTTGCAGCGGCTGTAGTTGCGCGTCTTGAACTTCGCAGGCCGCGCCGCCTTCGCGATCAGGGATTTCTTGGCCACTAGGCGTTCTGCTCCTTGGATGCGAGCGGAAGACCCAGGCCGCGCAGCAGTGCTTCTGCCTGCGCGTCGGTCTCCGCGGTGGTCGTGATCGCGACGTCGAGGCCGCGGATGGTCTTGATGCTGTCGTAATCGATCTCGGGGAAGATGATCTGCTCGCGGATGCCCATCGAGAAGTTGCCCCGCCCGTCGAACGAGCGCGGGTTGAGGCCGCGGAAGTCGCGGATCCGCGGGAGCGCGACCGCAACCAGGCGGTCGAGGAACTCCCACATCCGGTCGCCGCGGAGCGTGACGCGGGCGCCGATCGGCATGCCCTCACGGAGCTTGAACTGGGCGATCGACTTGCGGGCCTTGCGCACCTGGGCGCGCTGGCCGGCGAGCGTCGTCAGCTCCTCCAGAGCGGCGTCGATCTCCTTGGCGTCGGTCTTGCCCTCGCCGACACCCATGTTGAGCGTGATCTTGCTGATCGTCGGGACCTGCATGATCGACGACAGGCCGAGCTCGTCCTGCAGCCGGACGCGGACGTCGGAGAGGTAGAGCTCCTTGAGACGTGGGGTGACCTTCTCGACGGTCGCCATCAGCGATCGAGCTCCTCTCCACAGCCGGTGCGCTTGCAGACACGAACCTTGATCTGCTTGCCGCTCTTCGCGTCGTCCTTGAACTTGTAGCCGACGCGCGTCGGCAGCTTGCAGGTCGGGCAGACGACCATCACGTTGCCGGTCGGCACAGCCACCGGCTTCTCGATGCGGCCACCCGGCGCCATCTCGGGGCCGCCCATGCGGTTGGCGTCGCGGATCGGGCGCGGCTTCTGGTGGCGCGTCGCGACGTTCAGGTTCTCGACGATGACGCGGGCCTCGGTCGGGCGCGCCTCGATGACGCGACCCTGCTTGCCGCGGTCCTTGCCGACGAGCATCTGGACGAGATCGCCCTTCTTGACCTTCATCCCGGGCATGGTTAGAGCACCTCCGGCGCGAGCGAGACGATCTTCATGAAGTTGCGCTCGCGCAGCTCGCGGGCCACCGGCCCGAAGATGCGGGTACCGCGCGGGTTGTTCTGGCCGTCGATGATCACCGCGGCGTTCTCGTCGAACGAGATCAGGGTGCCGTCGTCGCGGCCGAAGGGCTTCTTCGTGCGGACGACGACCGCCTTGACGACCTCGCCCTTCTTGACCGAGCCCTGCGGCGCAGCGGCCTTGACGGTCGCCGTGATCACGTCGCCGACGCGGGCGTAGCGGCGGCGCGAGCCACCGACGACGCGGATGCAGAGGATCTCCCGTGCGCCCGTGTTGTCGGCCACCTTGAGCCGTGTTTCCTGCTGGATCATCGGACGTCTACCTCGCCTTCTCCACGATCTCCGCGAGGCGCCAGTTCTTCAGCTTCGAGAGCGGGCGCGTCTCGACGATGCGGACGACGTCGCCGACACCGGCGGTGTTCTGCTCGTCGTGCGCATGGAACTTGTGACTGCGGCGAATGACCTTGCCGTACTTCGGATGCGCGCGGATCATCTCGACCTTGACGACGATCGTCTTGTCGCCCTTGTCGGAGACGACGACGCCGCGGCGCTCCTGGCGCCGGCCGAGCTCGCTCGGCTCGGCAAACGTGCGCTCGATCGGCTTCCGCGTGGCGGAGCGCTCGCGGGCGGGCTTGGAATGCTTGTGGCGGAGACGACGCGGGAGCCGCTTCTTCGACTTCTCGGGCGCGGCAGGAGCAGCCTCTTCGGCAGCCGGTGCGTCCTCCGCAACCGGAGCGTCTTCAGCAGCTGGTGCCTCTTCGGCAGCCGGAGCCTCTTCAGCAGCAGGAGCCTCATCGGCAGCAGGAGCTTCCTCGGCGATGGGCTCCTCGGCGGGCGCCTCC
>CAIYXH010000192.1 GCA_903930195.1 uncultured Actinomycetes bacterium
CGTCGACCGCGTCCGGCTCGGACACGTCACCGACTTCGTCGACGTGAGCACCTGGCCCGCCTTCAACCTCGCCGACAGCTTCATCGTGATCGGTGTGGTCGTGCTGCTCGCGACGCTCGTCGCAGCCGATCGCCGGCTGACCCCGCCGCCGCCGCGGCACCTCGACGTCGCAGCCCGGTAACGCGGCGTTCTCAGCCCTCGCACGGCCCGCTACGCGTCCGGCCATTCGACCCGTCGCCGGCGCCGGCGACGTCCAGGTGGGACAGGGCGCAAGGCGCACCCCCGCCCAAGGGTGGGGCGGCCATCCGCCACCCTCTACAGCCGAGCCTAGCGCGGGACATGCTCCTGATCTGTCACAAATCAGCTGCACATGAGTGAAATCTTCTCCACAGACGACGAGGACACGGGCGAGCCGGACGAGGAGCTCGACGGCGACGACCTGCTCGTCGACGAGGACGTCCCGGCGGACGACCCGAGCGCTTCGATCGTGGTGATCGCGCCCGACGATGCGGCGGGCTGGCGGCTCGACCGCTTCGTCGCCGAGTACGTCGGCTCGCGCGGGGCCGCCGAACGTGCGGTCGCCGCAGGCGTGCTCGTGAACGGCAAGCAGCGGCAGAAGAGCCACAAGCTCGAGGGCGGTGAGGAGATCGAGATCTCCCCGGAGGACGAGACGGCCGCGCCGATCGGGCCGCCGCCGCCGCGACCCCGGATCGTCTGGGAGGACGAGCATCTCGCCGTGATCGACAAGCCCCCGGGCCTCGTCGTCCATCCCGGCGCCGGACACGCCCGCGGCACGCTCGTCGATGCGCTCGCGGGCTACGTGGCCGGCGGCGACCCCGAGCGGCTCGGGATCGTGCACCGCCTCGACCGGGACACCACCGGCCTGATGGTCGTCGCGCGCTCCGAGGAGGCGCATCAGCGTCTGTCGGCGCTCGTCCGCGGCCGCGAGCTCGAGCGGATCTACCTCGCACTCGTCCGCGGGACCCCGCGCTCGCGCCGCGGCACCATCGAGGCGCCGATCGGCCGCGACCGCGACGAGCCGACGCGGATCTCGCTCGACACGGGCACGCCCCGGGACGCCGTCACGCACTTCACCGTGATTCGCACCTGGCCGGAGCACGCGCTCCTCGAAGTGCGGCTCGAGACGGGGCGGACGCACCAGATCCGCGTCCATCTCGGCGCGATCGACCTGCCCGTCGTCGGCGACCCGGTCTACGGGGTGCGCGACGCGGGGCTCGACAGGCAGTTTCTCCACTCGGCCCGGCTGGGCTTCACGCACCCGTTCACCGGCGAGCGCCTCGAGCTCGAAGCACCGCTCCCCGAGCCGCTTCAGGCCCATCTCGACGCGCTGTAGCTAGAGTTTCACCGTTCCACCAACCCTCGACCCGGCGGAGCCCTCGAGATGGACGGTGGCCGGACGCCCTGCATGACGCGCGTCCGGTCTCCATCGCGAACCGCCGGCTGACCACAATCAAAACCACAGAGAAAGGGGCTTCCATGCCCGTCGTCTCCATGAAGGACCTCCTGGAGGCCGGAGTTCACTTCGGCCATCAGACCCGCCGCTGGAACCCGAAGATGAAGCGTTTCATCTTCACCGAGCGCGGCGGCATCTACATCATCGACCTGCAGCAGACGCAGCAGCTCGTCGACGATGCCTACAACTTTGCGCGTGCCGTCGCCGAGCGGAACGGGTCGATCCTGTTCGTCGGCACGAAGAAGCAGGCCCAGGACGCCGTCGCGACCGAGGCTGCGCGCGTCGGCATGCCGTACGTCAACCATCGCTGGCTCGGCGGTCTGCTCACGAACTGGCGGACGATGTCCGACCGGATCCAGCGCCTGCACGAGCTGCGCTCGCTCAAGACCGAGTCGCAGCTGGGTCTGCTCCCGGCCAAGGAGCGCATCCAGATGGAGGGTGAGCTCGAGAAGCTCGAGGCGAACCTCGGCGGCGTCGCCGACATGCGCCGCCAGCCGGACGCCGTCTTCATCGTCGACCTCCGCAAGGAGCAGCTCGCGGTGCGCGAGGCGCGTCGGCTGAAGCTGCCGGTCATCGCGCTCGTCGACACGAACTGCGACCCGGACGAGGCCGACTACGTCATCCCGGGCAACGACGACGCGATCCGGTCGTGCTCGCTGATCATCAAGGCCGTCGCCGATGGGATCGAGGCCGGCCGCGCGAAGGTCACCGCCGCCGAGCTCGCGAAGAAGAAGGCGAAGGACGAGGCCAGCGCGGCCGCGGCCGCCAAGGAGGCGAAGGAGCTCGCAGCGGCGAAGGCCGCTGCTCCCGCTCCGGAGGCTGCCGCTGAGCCCGCCGCCGAGGCCGAGGTCGTGCCCGAGCCGGCAGTCGAGGCGATCGTCGAGGCCGCCGAGGCCGGGGAGGAGCAGGCATGACCGACATCTCTGCCGCACTCGTCAAGCAGCTCCGCGACGCCACCAGCGCCGGAATGATGGACTGCAAGCGCGCGCTCACGGAGACCGACGGCGACTTTGACGCCGCCGTCAAGCTCCTGCGCGAGAAGGGCATGGCCTCCGCGGCCAAGCGGGCCGATCGCGAGACCACCGAGGGCATCGTCCTCACGGCGGCCGACGACACCGTCGGTGCCATCGTCGCCGTCGGCTGCGAGACCGAGCCCGTCTCGAAGAGCGAGGAGTTCCGCGCGTTCGCGGCCGACGTCCTCACCGCCGTCCAGGCGAGCGGCCCTGACGCAACCACAACGGTCGAGGATCGCCGTGTCGAGCTGACCGCCAAGCTCGGCGAGAACATCCAGGTCGTCGGCGCGAAGCGGATGGAGGCGAGCGGCGGGGAGTCGTTCTCGACCTACGTCCACCCGCCCGCGAATAAGGTCGGCGTCCTGATCGAGTACCGCGGCAGCACGCCCGAGGTGGCGCGCCAGCTCGCGATGCACATCTCGTTCTCGCGGCCGACATACTCGTCGCGTGAGGACGTCCCGGCCGAGCTCGTCGCCGCGGAGCGCGAGATCCTGCTGAACCTCGACGACATCCAGTCGAAGCCGGCGGAGATGCGCGAGAAGATCGTCGAGGGACGGCTCAGCAAGAGCTTCTTCGGCGAGTCCGTGCTCGGCGAGCAGACGTGGATCCACGACACGAGCCTCAACGTGAACAAGGCACTCGCGCAGGCGGGCTTCGAGCTCGTCGACTACGCCTGGTACTCGGTCGGTTGATGGCGGGAGCACCGGAGGGGCACCGCAGCGCCGCACCCGCGTTTCGGCGGGTGCTGCTCAAGCTCTCCGGTGAGGCCCTCATGGGGCAGGCCGACTTCGGCCTCGACCCCGCGACCATCGACGACCTCGCGAAGGAGATCGTCGAGCTCCAGAAGACGGGTGTCGAGCTCGCGCTCGTGATCGGCGGCGGGAACATCTACCGCGGCATGAAGGCGACGGCGTCCGGTATGGATCGGGCGACGGGCGACTACATGGGCATGCTCGCGACCGTGTTCAACTCGCTCGCCGTGCAGGAAGGGCTCGAGCGGAACGGCGCGCACACGCGCGTGCTCTCGGCGCTCGACGTGCGCGAGGTGGCCGAGCCGTACATTCGCCGCCGCGCGATCCGGCATCTCGAGAAGGGCCGCGTCGTGATCTTCGCGGCCGGTACCGGCAACCCGTACTTCACGACCGACACGGCCGCCGCGCTCCGCGCGCTCGAGATCGACGCGCAGGCGATCCTGATGGCGAAGAACGGCGTGCAGGGTGTCTACGACGGCGACCCGCGCACCGAGCCGAACGCGACGTTCCTGCCGGCGCTGACGCATCTCCAGGCGATCGAGCAGGGCCTGCGGGTGATGGACACGACCGCGCTGTCGCTCTGCATGGACAACAACCTGCCGATCCACGTCTTCGAGCTCGCACCTGGCAACATCGCACGTGCGGTCACAGGTGAGAAGATCGGCACCGTGATCGCGACCCCACAGCCGGCCGGCCAGGCCTCGACCGAAGGAGACACCCGGTGACGACGATCGACGAGTTCCTGGGCGACGCAACGGAGCGGATGGACAAGTCCGTCGAGAGCACGCACGAGCACTTCGGCTCGATCCGCACCGGCCGTGCGTCCGGCGCGCTCCTCGACCGGATCTCGATCGATTACTACGGCACGATGACCCCGCTGAAGAACCTCGCGACCATCGCCGTCCCGGAGCCGCGGATGCTCACCATCCAGCCGTTCGATCCCTCGGCGATCAAGGCAATCGAGCGCGCGATCCAGGAGTCCGAGCTCGGCCTCAACCCGGCGAGCGACGGCAAGATCGTGCGCCTGCCGATCCCGCCGCTCACGGAGGATCGTCGCAAGGATCTCGCGAAGCTCGCCCGGACGATGGCCGAGGAGGGGCGCGTCGCCGTCCGGAACGTCCGGCGAGACGCGATGAAGAACCTCGAGGAGCTCGTCCGTAACGGCGATGTCGGGGACGACGAAGAGCGTGCCGCCGAGGCGCGCGTGCAGAAGCTGACGGACGACCACGTGGCACGGATCGACGACCTCTTGAAGCACAAAGAGGCCGAGATCATGGAGGTCTAGCGGCGGTGCTCGGAGCGAGCAACCCGTTGCATCTGCTGACGCGGATTCGCCTGCTTGCGCGGACGCGCGGAGCCGTCGAGCCGGAGCTTCCGGAGGTCGCGGAGACGGTGGCGATCATCATGGATGGCAGCCGCCGCTGGGCGCGTCAGCGCGGCCTCCCGACGGCGATCGGTCACCGTCAGGGCACGCGCGCGCTGCGGCGCACCGTCGAGGCGTCGATCGACCTCGGCGTCCGGAATCTCGTCGTCTACGCGTTCTCGACCGAGAACTGGTCGCGTCCGCCCGACGAGGTGGATGCGCTGATGGAGCTCTTCGGCGACACGATCGAGCGCGAGCTGCCCGACCTCGCCGAGCAGGGTGTCCGCGTCCGGTTCATCGGCCGTCGCGATCGCGCGCCCGAGGCGCTGCGGCTGCGGATGGAGGCGATGGAGGACAAGACGGCGCTCAACAGCCGGCTCGGGCTCTGGATCGCGTTCGACTACGGCGGCAGGGCGGAGCTCGTCGAGGCAGCGCGGCGGATTGCCAACAGCGGGATGGATCCGCGCGAGATCGACGAGAACGTCCTCGCTGCCAATCTCTACGCGCCGGAGCTGCCCGATCCCGATTTGCTGATCCGCACGAGCGGTGAGCTGCGCGTCTCCAACTTCATGCTCTGGCAGCTCGCGTACGCGGAGTTCGTCTTCGTCGACCGGCTCTGGCCCGATTTCGATGCGCGCGACCTGCGGGCGGCACTGGGGGAGTACGCCAAACGGCGCCGGCGCTTCGGCGGCCGATGAGCCCCGTCGTCTCGCGCCTGGTCGTCGCCGTGGTGGCGCTCCCCGTCGTGCTCGGGTTCGCGTATCTCGGTGGGTGGTGGATGTTCGCGCTTGCGGTCGTCGCCGCCGTGCTGGCGCTGCACGAGTTCTGGCTGCTCGCACGGTCGTTGAGCCCGCTCTCGCCGGCCGGGTACGTCGGCGGCGTGCTCGCGCTCGTCGGAGCGGAGCGGGGTGGGGTCGAGTGGATGGTGGGCGGCGCGTTGTCGGCGTTCGCGCTCGCGTTCGTCCTCAAGGGCATCTCGGCCTCGCGGCAGGCGGCGACCACGTCGATCTCCGCGACGGTGATGGGTGCGGTTTGGGTGGGGATGGGCCTGTCGTTCCCGCTGCTGATCCGCGACTTCGGTGAGCACGGCCGCCTCGCGCTCGTCACGGTGCTGCTCGCCGTCTGGGCGGGCGACACGTTCGCGTACTTCGGCGGCCGCCTTATCGGCCGCCACCGGATGGCGCCGAACACCTCGCCGGGCAAGACGTGGGAGGGCTTCTTCTTCGGCACCGTCGCGACGGTGTTCGTCGCGTTCATCGCGCTGTACAAGCAGCACTACCTCACGATCGCGCAGTCGCTCGTCCTCGGCGGCATCCTCGCGATCGCCGGGCCGATGGGCGACCTGTTCGAGTCGATGCTGAAGCGCGACATGCAGGTGAAGGACACCGGCACGCTCCTCGGCGGCCACGGCGGCGTCCTCGACCGGATCGACGCGATCCTCTTCGCCGCGCCGGCCGCGTACTTCTGCATCCGTGCCTTCGGCTACGCCTGACGCACCGGCATCGTCCGGTGACGAACGCGTAGCGCTCCCGTAGCACTCTCGTTCGGCTGCCTGGCACCGGCCCGCGGCCGATCAGCCATGTCCGGTTACACACTCGTAACCAATGACTGGCACTCGTTGCGCCTGCATGGACGTCGTTTGTCCGGCTCAACCATGCGGCACTCCGCCGTACGCGGCTGCCCGTTTAAACGCACGGAACCGATGACTGGCATCGGGACCGGGCCGTAGGGGACAGGTGCGGCTGGGGGTGGCGGGTACCCTGGGTTCGTGAAGCGGATCGCCCTGCTTGGCGCGACCGGCTCGATCGGGCGCCAGGCGATCGAGGTGATCGACGCGCATCCGGAGCTCGAGCTCGTCGCCGCGACGTCGGGGACGACGGCGATCGATGGGCTCGCGCCGTTGACGCAGGTTGGCGGGGATCCGACCGAGCTGCTCGAGCGGGCGGAGCCGGACATCGTGCTCAACGCCGTCGTCGGCTTCGCGGGCCTCGTGCCGACGATGTGGGCGCTCGAGCGCGGCGTCACCCTCGCCCTCGCGAACAAAGAGAGCCTCGTCGCCGCCGGCGAGCTCGCGCTCGCCGCGCAGAAGCGGGGAGGGGGGACGATCATCCCCGTCGACAGCGAGCACTCCGCGCTCTACCAGTGCGCGAAGCTCGGCGAGCCGGAGAGCCTCGTCCTCACCGCGAGTGGCGGGCCGTTCCGCGGCAAGACCGCGGACGATCTGCGCGACGTCAC
>CAIYXH010000193.1 GCA_903930195.1 uncultured Actinomycetes bacterium
CCTCGAGCCGATGCGCCTCGTCGAAGATCACGGCGTCGTGCTCCGGCAGGACACCTCCACCCGCGGCGAGATCGGCGAAGAGAAGCGCGTGATTCGCGATCACGAGCTCGGCCTCCCCCGCCCGCTCGCGCGCCGCCTCCGAGAAGCAGCGCGAGACGTACGGGCACCGCCGCCCGGCGCAGCGGTCGGAGCCGACCGAGAGCTCGGCCCAGAGGGCCTCCGACGGCTCGACCGGCAGCTCGGCCCGGTCGCCCGTCTCGGTCTCGTCGAGCCACGGGATCATCGCCTCGTAGGCGTCGTCGTCGCGCGGGTCGCGCAGGAGCATCTGCCCGAAGGTCGCGACCTGCTTGGTGCAGACGTAGTTCTGGCGTCCTTTGAGAACCGCAACCCGCACCTCGCGCCCGAGCGCGGCCGCCGCCGCGGGCACGTCCTTCGCGAGCAGCTGCTCCTGCAGCGCCTTCGTCGCGGTTGCGACGACGACGCGCTGGCCCGAGGCGAGCGCAGGGATCAGATACGCCAGGCTCTTTCCCGTCCCGGTGCCCGCCTCGGCGACGAGGTGCTCCCCCGTCGCGAGCGCGGTCTGGACGGCCTCGGCGAGGGCGGCCTGCTCGGGCCGGGCCTCGAAGCCGGTGAGGGTCGCGGCGAGCGCGCCGCCCGGAGCAAAGAGCTCTGACACGCTGCCAAAGGTACGGGTGCGAACGGACGTTCCCGGGTCGTCCACAGCTCCGGCACGAAAAGTCCGCTCCGAGCGAGATTTGGCTCTACGGCGGGTCTTGACCTCGCGCCGGCCCCCGCATAGATTCCCCTCGTCGGATCCGGTAGGTCTTCGGGCCAGCTGGATCCGGCACTCAGCCCCGGGGAGTCTTCGGATTCGCCGGGGCTGATTTTTTTGTTCGCGCGCCCCGTGACTCCGTCCGACGCGCTCCGTACCGTTGGCGAGCCCAATGGTCATCGGACTTCTCATCGGTGTGATCGTGGGCGCCATCGCAGCAGCTGGCGCTACCTGGGGCTGGGCGCGCGGCGAGATCGGGCGGCGGCAGGATGCGCTGGAGTTCGAGCGGTCGTCGTCTGCCGAGAAGCTCGCCCTCGTGGAGCGCTCCCGCGACGAGTGGGAAGTCCACCTGCGCTCGCTCACGAGCGAGGCGCTCGACAAGAGCTCGCAGGCCCTGCTCGAGCGCGCCGACGAGCGGCTGCGCCCGATCCGCGACACGCTCGTCCGCTTCGACGAGGAGTCGAAGAAGCTCGAGGAGAAGCGCGTGCGCTCGGTCACGGCGATCGGCGAGGAGCTCAAGCGCGTCGCCGAGGGCCAGGATCGTCTCCGGACCGAGACGGGCAGCCTCGTCACCGCGCTCCGCCGCCCGGACGTCCGCGGCCGCTGGGGCGAGATGCAGCTCCGCCGCGTCGTCGAGCTCGCGGGCATGGTCGACTACTGCGACTTCCGCACCCAGGAGACGAGCCGCGACGACGAGGGGCACCTGCTCCGCCCCGACCTCGTCGTGAAGCTGCCGGGCGGCAAGAACGTCGTCGTCGACTCGAAGGCGCCGTTCGACGCCTATCTCGACGCGATCGCCGCCGAGGATCCGGCCCTCAAGCTCGCCCACCTCGCCCGCCACGCGGCGCAGGTGCGCAACCACATCACCCAGCTCGGGCAGAAGCGCTACTGGCAGCAGTTCTCGCCCGCACCGGAGTTCGTCGTGATGTTCGTCGACGAGGGCCTCTTCCGGGCTGCGGTCGACCAGGACGCATCGCTCTTCGAGGCAGGCGTCGAGGCCGGCGTGATCGTCGCCTCGCCGGCAACGCTCGTCGCGCTGCTCCGCACGGTGGCCTACGGCTGGCAGCAGGAGACCGTCGCCCAGAGCGCCCGCGAGATCGCCGAGCTCGGCCGCCAGCTCTACGACCGCCTCGGCGTCTTCGCCGGCTCGATGGGCAAGGTCGGCAAGGCGCTCGACGCCGCCGTCGGCCACTACAACTCCGCCGTCGGCTCGCTCGAGACGCGGCTGCTCGTCACAGCTCGCAAGTTCCCCGGCCTCGGCGCCGGTGACGGCGAGCTGCCGGCCCCTGCCCCGGTCGAGCGGATCGCCCGCCAGATCAGCATCGCGGAGCTCGAGCCGGACGAGGTCGAGTCGAACGAGGTTGTAGAGCTACCCGCACGCAGCGCCGACGCCGCGTAGAGCACTCGACTCCCCTTCGGGAACGCCGGCGGCCTCGACAGCGTTTAATAGGGCGAACCCTTTTTCAGGAGGCCTTTCGTGTCCGACCAGAACGACGTTCGTGAGCTCATCATCATCGGCGGTGGCCCCGCCGGGTATACCGCAGCGCTCTACGCCGCGCGCGCCGAGCTGAAGCCGCTCGTGATCGAAGGCTTCCAGTGGGGCGGCCAGCTGATGATCACGAGCGACGTCGAGAACTACCCGGGCTACGCCGACGGCATCGCGGGGCCGCAGATGATGGCCGACTTCCGCAAGCAGGCCGAGCGCTTCGGCGCCGAGTTCGTCACCGACGACGTGACGAAAGTCGACTTCGCCGAGCAGCCGTTCAAGGTCACCGTCGACCGGCAGGAGCACCTTGCCCGGTCGGTGATCATCGCGACCGGCGCGAGCGCACGCTGGCTCGGGCTCGAGTCCGAGCAGCGCCTCCAGGGCCGCGGCGTCTCCGCCTGCGCCACGTGTGACGGCGCCTTCTTCAAGGACAAGCGCATCGTCGTGATCGGTGGCGGCGACACGGCGTTCGAAGAGGCGCTCTTCCTCACGCGGTTCGGCACGCGGGTCACGCTCGTGCACCGGCGCAACGACTTCCGCGCCTCGAACATCATGGTCAAGCGGGCACACGAGCACGAGAAGCTCGAGCTGCTGACGCCCTACGCGGTCGACGAGATCCTCGGCGACGTCTGCGTCACCGGGGTCAAGCTGACGAACACCGAGACGGGCGAGCCGCTCGAGCTCGAGGCCGACGGCTTCTTCGTCGCGATCGGCCACTCGCCGAACTCGCACCTCTTCGTCGACCAGCTCGACCACGACGAGAACGGCTACCTCGTGACGCAGCCGGGCTCGTCTGCGACGAACGTCCCCGGCGTCTTCGCCGTCGGCGACGTCCAGGACCACATCTACCGCCAGGCCGTCACCGCGGCCGGGTCGGGCTGTATGGGTGCCCTGGATGCCGAGCGCTATCTCGCCGAGCTGGAAGGCCACGCCGGCACCGCGGCGATCGCCGGGCTCGCCGAGAGCGCCAGCGTCTAAAGACAGCCGATACCGGGGCTAGCCTCGGGTTGTGACCGTGCCTGCGCAGTGGATCGACCTGATCGACCCGACGCCGCAGCAGATCGACGCCGAGCTGCCCGACGATCTCCACGAGACCGCGCGGAAGATCCTGCTCGCGCCGCACGAGCACGACGACGAGCCGCGCCCGCGGATCGAGACGCACGACACCTACGTGCTCGGGATCCTGCTCGTTGCCGTCGCGCGCAAGG
>CAIYXH010000194.1 GCA_903930195.1 uncultured Actinomycetes bacterium
ACCGCAGCCGAAGCGCGGGCCATGCAGGTGCAATTCGTTGTGTAGGACGTACAAAAGCGGGGTATCAAGGCTCGCGGACACCCCGTGGGACAGTCCGTTCACCGAAATCTTCAGCTTGCTTGCCATCTCTCTCCATTTCTCCGTCATCGGAGTCGTGAGTTTCCGGTCTGCGTGACGGCAGCAAATCGTCCGCCCGCGCGACCGAAAGACAGGCTACGTCTCAATTCCGACGGCATCAATAGTCGCATTCTGACGACCCGAAGAACCCAAACGTCCGTTTGTGACCTTTTCGGTCCTACGTGAGAATGTTCACCGAGCGGGCGGCGACGAGAAGCACCGTGACGGCAGAGACGGCGGACTCCGTCAACATCAGCAGCTTGGCTCTGCGTGTGAGCGGCATCGCATCGGTCGGGCTGAACGCAATCGCGTTCGTGAACGAGACGTAGAGGTAGTCGAAGAGCTCGGGCTGCCAGTTCTTCGGCGCGAGCTGCGGATTCTCGAGCTGCGGGAACTGGAAGTCGGGGAGCGGCGGATCCGGCTCCAGGCGCCGTACGGGGCCGCCGCGGTCGATGCCCCAGTACCAGAGCCCGTAGGCGAGCGCGTTCGTCGTCCAGATCGTGACCGCCTTGAAGAGCAGCTGTGTCCCGCTCGTCTCCTCCCCGCTCAGGAGCGAGCCGATCAGCGCGACGAGCGCGAGGATGTTCGCGAGGCTGATGACCGCGAACAGGCTCATGGCCGCCGTGCGCCGGTGGCCCATCTGCTCGAGCTGGTGGCGCGGGGAATCGAACGCAAGCGGCGCCAGCACGACGAGCTCGGGCGCAGCAGGCACGAGCCAGACCCACCACGGGAGGCTCCAGAGCTTCCAGTCGCCCTGGCGGCTGACGACCGCGAGCAGCACCTGCAGGCCGATCACGCAGACGACGGCGGGCGCCGCTTCCCAGCGCGACTCGCGCGACTCCTCGCGGAGGCCTCCGCTCGACGCGTTCCCGTCTGGAGCGCTGTCGGCCGGCATCAGCCCACTCTAACGACGGGCGCGTGCGGCGTTCAGGCGTCGGAGGTCTGCGTCACGGCCCCGTTCGGGCCTCGCACGAGCCGCGCGAAGACGACCCAGCGGTGTGTCGCCGAGTAGAGCGGGTGGCAGGCGCTCAGGACGATCTCCTCGAACGGCGTGCGGTTGAGGATCGACCAGTCGGTCGACGAGACCACCTCGTGCCGGTAGACGCGGTACGTGAACGTGCCGTACGGCATCACGAGCGTGATCACGTCGCCTGCCTGGAGCTCGTTGATCTCACGGAACGGATGCAGGAACGTCGTGCGGTGACCTGCGATCCCGATCACGCCACCCATCCCCGGCAGCCCGGTCGAGCGGCCGGAGGCCGCGTCGTAGTGCCCCGGCCCCTTCTCGAGATCCGACGTGTCGGTGCCTTCGACGACCACCATGTTCAGGCCGATCCGCGGGATCTCGATCCGGCCGATCGGCTCGCCGTCCTTCAGCGTCGCGCGGTAGGCCTTCGCCTCCTGCTCGGTCGCCAACAGCCGGCGAGCCGACACCGATGCCTGTCGGCTCGCCGCAGTCGTCTTCGCGGCCGAATGCGCGCTCGTCCACCTGTTATCGACGGTCGTGAGAGTCGAGGCCAGGTGATGCTGCTCGTACCGCGTGTAGAGCGATGTGATCGGATCCCCCCGCCACAGCGTGACCGCGAGTGCACGTACGTCAGGTGCTTCCCGTCCGGCCGGTTCTCAACCTGCCAGGTGGCCCGCCAGGAACCCGAGCCCCATCAGCACGACGAGGACCGGCGCGAGGAACAGGAACACGCCGAGGATCGCGATGTACGGCGTCTCGCCGGCCTCACCGGCCTCCTCGACCTCGCGCAGATGCGCGGCTTCACCCTCGACCGCATGAACCGGGTGCCTGAGCCAGCGGAACACATCCCGGTAGAGATGCCCCGCGTGGCGGGCCCCGCCGCGACCGTAACCGGGCATCAGCGTGCCTTCCGGGAGACGCGAACCGTGTAGGTCACGGAACCGATCCTAGCGCCGGTGCTCGAGCCCACAGTGGTCCCGATCCCGGGACGTGCCGCTATCGCCGATTCCGGAACCTGGAGGCAGACCCCGATCGCCGTCAACGCACCGCCTGAAAGCTGGCTGCCGCCTTCAACCGAAGGGATGCTCGCTGTTGATCTCGGGCGGGAGCGCGGCGAAATCGCTGCCGTCGCCGCCGCTGATCTCCGCCAGCTCGTCCGCGTCGAGCTCGGCGTCGGTCTCTTCGTCGGTCGGTTCGATCCGGTCAGTCACCGTCGCTCCTTCGCTCGCCGTCTCTCGCAGCCGTCGGGCCATCTTCGAAGCGGGCGATGGGACTCGAACCCACGACCCTCAGCTTGGGAAGCTGATGCTCTACCAACTGAGCTACACCCGCGTGGTCGGCCGATTCTAGCGGGGTGCCGCCGCCGGGGAGCCTAGAGTTGGGGCTCGTGGGCGTCCTCCGGCACCGGCCCCGCTCGACCGCGCTCGCGCTCTATCTCGTCGTCGCGTTCCTCTGGTTCGCGCTTCCGCTGCTCCTCGAGAGCGGCCCGCACTACCTCGGGCACGGCGTCGATCCGCAGATCTTCATCTGGTCGTTCGCCTGGTGGCCGCACGCGATCGGGCATGGGCTCAACCCGTTCGTGACGACCCTGCAGTGGGCGCCGACCGGCGTGAACCTCACCTGGGCGACGACCGTCCCTGGGCTCGCGGTGCCGTTCACCCCGCTGACGCTGCTCGCGGGACCGGTCGTCTCCTACGACACGGCGGTGGTGCTGATGCCGGCGCTCGGAGCGTGGACGGCGTTCCTGCTCTGCCGTCACCTCACGCGGCGCTTCTGGCCGTCGCTCGTCAGCGGCTACCTCTTCGGCTTCTCGGGCTACGAGCTCGGCCAGATCACCGGGCACCTGCACATGACGTCGATCGCGGCGCTGCCGCTGGTCGCGCTCGTGCTCGTGCGCTTCGTCGACGGAACCCTCTCGCGCGTCGGGTTCGTCTGGCGGCTCGGGCTGCTACTCGCCTGGCAGCTGCTGCTCTCGACCGAGGTGACCTTCACGCTCGCGCTCGCGCTGATCCTCGGGCTGCCGCTCACCTACCTGCTGGCACCGTCGGTGCGTCCGCGGCTACGCGAACTCGTCGTCCCTCTCGCCGAGGCCGCGCTGATCGCGGCCGTGCTGACCTCGCCGTTCCTGATCTACCTCGTCAAGGGCCGGGGGACGGCAGCTGTCGGCGTCTCCCCGGTCTACCTCGGCGACCTGCTCAACCTGCTCGTACCGACGAACCAGGAGTTCCTCGGCATCCACGCCGGCAGCGTCGCGAACCGCTTCCCGGGGAACGACGCGGAGCGCGACCTCTACCTCGGGCCGTTCATCCTGCTGATCGTCCTCCTCTACGGGATCCGCGCTCGCGCGACGCAGGCGGCGCGGGTGCTCTTCGCGTTCGCGGGGCTCGGGCTGCTGCTGGCCCTCGGGCAGTCGCTCGTGATCGACGGTCACTCGACCGTCGACCTGCCGTGGCGGCTCGTCTACGACAGGGGCGTAATCGAGAACGTGATCCCGTCGCGGCTCTTCCTCTTCCCCTCGCTCGCCGTCGCCGTGATGGTCGCGCTCTGGACGGCCTCTACCCGTGGGCGGTGGCTTCCCGTCGTCCTGCCAGCGCTCGCAGTGCTCTCGCTCGCACCAAACCTGCACGCGTCGTCGTACACGACCGCCTACCGCGTCCCCGCGTTCTTCACCGACAGCCGCTACGCGGCTTGCGTCGCGCCGGGCTCGACCGTCCTGCCGCTGCCGATCGCCTACGCCGGCGACTCGGATCTCTGGCAGGTCGACACCCACTTCCGCTGGAAGCTCGCCGGCGGCTATCTCGGTGCGCCCCCGAAGGCGCTCCAGTCTCCGGCCGCGACGGCTGCCGTGACGGGAAGCGAACCGATTCCCGCGGGGAAGAGCCGGCTCCTCGCCCGGTACATCGCGGCCAAGGGCGTCAGCACGGTGGTGCTCGATCCGCGGGCGAAGGCCGACTTCGCGGCTGCGCTCGACTCGCTCGCCACGCCGCATGCAGTCGGGGGCGTGGTCGTCTACCGCTTCGGAAGCTCGGCGCCGGCGGGGTGCCCGACGGCCTAGTCCGCGCGGTTGACGGTGTCAGGCGAGAACGCGGGCAGGCAGACGGCGACGTACTCTGCGCCATCCGGGTCGGGCGTCGAGTAGCGCACCCACTCGCCGGCACGGGTGTGCACGGCCTCGCCG
>CAIYXH010000195.1 GCA_903930195.1 uncultured Actinomycetes bacterium
GGGCGTCTACCCGCGGCCGGCACAGGAGCGCCTGCCCGTCTGGGTCGCCGTCGGCGGCTCGCCGGAGTCGGCGGCCCGCGCCGGCGTGCTGGGCGTGCCGATGGCGCTCGCGATCATCGGCGGCCTGCCGGAGCGCTTCGTCCCCTTCGCCGAGATCCACCGCCGCGCCGCCGAGCAGGCGGGCCACGGGTACGTGCCGCTCAGCATCAACTCGCACGGCTTCATCGCGGAGACGGCGGACGAGGCCGCCGACCTCGCCTTCCCCCGCCTCCTCGAGATGATGAACCGCATCGGCCGCGAGCGCGGCTGGCAGCCGATGCAGCGCCAGGATCTCGAGGCGAGCCGCACGCTCCGCGGCGCGAACTTCGTCGGGAGCCCGGAGGACGTCGTCGAGAAGATCCTCTTCCAGCACGACCTCTTCCGCCACGACCGCTTCATGCTCCAGCTGTCGGTCGGGACGATGCCCCACGCGAAGATGCTGCGCGCGATCGAGCTCTACGGCACCGAGGTCGCACCGGCCGTGCGCGCTGCGCTCGCCGCGAAGGCCCCGGCGGCCGCGACCGTCTAGGCCCGCGCTTCGAGCTCGGACGCTGGATGCGGTGGCGCCTCGAAGAGGCGTTTCATCTGCTGCAGCAGCGCTGCGCGCACGTCGCGGTAGCGCGACTCGTCGACGACGTTGTGGAGCTCCCACGGGTCGGAGCGCAGGTCGTAGAGCTCCTCCCACCCGTCGTAGCGGTACTTGACGAACAGGTAGCGCCCGGTGTGGATCGCGACGAACCGCGGCGGGCCGCCGACGTGGAGCTTGCCCCGTCCGAGGTACTCGATGATGTACTCGTGCCGCCACGGCACGTTCTGCCCGTGGAGGAGCGGGACGAAGCTGTCGCCGTCCTGCGGAACCTCGGGCGTGACGCCCGCGAGCTCGCTGATCGTGGAGGCAAAGTCGATGTTGAGCACCGGCTTCGTGTCGGTCGTGCCGTTCGCGGTCGTCCACGGCGTGCGCACGAGGAGTGGCACGCGCGTCGACTCCTCGTAGGGCCAGATCTTCCCGCCGAGGCGATGCTCGCCCCAGAGGAAGCCGTTGTCGCTCGTGTAGAAGATCACCGTGCGATCGAGCAGATGGCGCTGCCGCAGCGTCCTGACGATCCGGCCGACCGAGCGGTCGACGGCCTGCAGCGACTCGAGCTGCCGCTTGCGCACCTCGTTCGCGTAGGCCAGGCCGCGCGTCGTGAGCGCCTTCGCGTGCCAGGCCTCCCAGGGCTTGTCGCTGATGTCCTTCTCGTTCAGCGACGGCGACGAGAACGGCGCCAGGTTGTCGAAGCGGCCCACGTCCTGCGGGGCCGGGATCGCCGGGAGGTGCGGAGCGACCGGCGCGTAGTAGAGGAAGAACGGCTTTGTCCGCTTCACGTGCTGCAGGAACGAGACGGCCTTGCCCGACAGCACCGTGGTCGAGTAGTCCGACGGCGCCTTGCCGTAGGACTCGATCTTCCCGTTGTCGTTGACCGTGTAGTTGTAGTACCGCTCCTCGGGGACGCTGTCCATCACCTGCCAGTCGTCCCAGCCGGGCGGCACGACGTTGTGGCCGTCGAGGGTGTAGTCGTTCAGGTACTTGCCGACGAGGGCGGTCTGGTACCCGGCGCGATGGAGCCAGACGGCGAGATCGTCGTCGTCGAACGCGGGGTAACTGTGCGGCCCGAAGTTGTCGGTGACGCCGTCGTGGTGGCCGTACTCGCCGAGGAGGATGCTGGCGCGTGACGGCCCGCACTCGGACGTCGTCACGTGGAAGTTCGTGAAGGTGACACCGTGGCCGCCGAGGTCGTGCTGGACGTCGTGCATGACCGCGTTCCCGTCGACACGCTCGTCGTCGCTGACGATGAAGACGACGTTCAGCCGCTTCTTCGTGGTCGTCGTCCCGGCCGACGCGCTTGCCGCCACGCCGAGGATGACGAGCAGGAGCACGCCCGCGAGCAGAGCAGTCCGCCGCATGCACCGACGATACCGCGTCGCGTTCGCACCGTGGTTGCCTTCCTGAGAACGCTCTGTTAAGGCACGCCGACGAGCGAGGCGAAGAGCCTCTCGAGCTCTGCCTCCGGCTCGCCGCACAGTCCCGAGTGGAGCCGGGACGGCTGGATGATCGTGCTCGACGGCGCCGTGAGCCAGTGGAAGCGCGCAGTCTGGTCGAACCCGGACACCGGGCCGGCGCCCGGATCGCCCGCTGCGATCCGCTCGAGGGCGGCGAGATGCAGGCGCATTCCCTCCGCATCGGCCCCGGGCCAGAGCGCGAGCAGCCGCGGCTCGTCGAGCGCCGTCCGTACGCCCAGGAACTGCGCGGGCCGGGAGAAGAGCACGACGCCGACGTTCATCCGCTCGCCCCGCTCGATGCGCGGGACGGCGCGGAGGATCGCGTAGGAGTAGGGGTTAGAGCTCGCCACGAGCCCTCTCTGCCTCTTCGGCAAATGCGCGTGGCGCCTGGGCGCGCGCGAGGAGATAGTCGACGTAGAGCTGCGGGTCGGCGCCGTCGAGCCACGCGGCGGGGACCGCCGAGACGGCGTCGCGTACCGCGGCCTCGGTGACCTGCGGCGCGAGCCGGGCGTCGGCCTCGGCGATCGAGCCGGCAAACGGGAGCAGCACGTGCTCGGCGATCGCCGGGAAGGGCTGCCGCTCGCGCCCCGGCGTGTGCTCACCGTGATGGAAGTAGAGCGCCGCGCCGTGGTCGATCAGCCAGATGCCGCGATGCCACTCGAGCAGGTTCGGGTTGCGCGCGGTGCGGTCGACGTTCGTGACGAGCGCGTCGAACCAGACGACGTCCGCCGCGAGCGACGGATCGGGCGCCGGGGACGCCGCAGGGCTGAACGGCAATGCCGACGGCAGGAAGTCGACGCCGAGGTTGAGGCCGACACTCGCGGTGATCAGCTCGCGGATCTCGGCATCCGGCTCTGCCCGCCCGAGCGCCTCGTCGACGTCCATCAGCACGAGCTCGGGCACCTGAAGACCCAGCGTGCGCGCGAGCTCCCCGGCGATCACCTCGGCCACGAGCACCTTCGGCCCCTGCCCCGCGCCGCGGAACTTGAGCACGTAGAGCCCGTCGTCGGATGCCTCGACGAGCGCAGGCAGCGAGCCGCCTTCCCGGAGGGGCGTGACGTAGCGGGTGGCGTCGATCCGGGGCAGCTCCACGACGCGAGTATCGCGGACTGGACGAGAGAAGGTGCGGTTGCTAACCTTTAGGAACCGTAATACATGGAGCCGAAAGGGAACCGCATGAGCGAAGCAGCAACGGATCGGGTCGACGCCTACGTCTGGAAGATCGCCTTCGTCGTGATCATCGGATCGATCATGTCGATCCTCGACACGACGATCGTCAACGTCGCCCTGGAGACCCTCGGGCGCGACCTCCACTCGAGCCTGACCGACATCCAGTGGGTGATGACCGGCTACCTGCTCTCGCTCGCGGCCGTGATCCCGGTCACCGGCTGGGCCGCGCGCCGTTTCGGCCCCAAGCGGATCTACCTCGTCTCCCTCGTCCTCTTCACCCTCGGCTCCGTCCTCTGCGGCCTCGCGACCTCGACCACCGAGCTGATCGCCTTCCGCGTGCTCCAGGGCCTCGGCGGCGGGATGATCCTCCCGATCGGCCAGCTGATGATGGCAACGGCTGCCGGCCCGCAGCGCATGGGCCGTGTGATGAGCATCGTCGCGGTCCCCGCGATGCTCGCCCCGATCCTCGGCCCGACCGTCGGCGGCCTGATCCTCGACAGCTGGAGCTGGCGCTGGATCTTCTACGTCAACGTGCCGGTCGGCCTGATCGCCTTCTGGCTCGCCTTCCGCGTGCTGCCGAAGGGCGGGGCGACCGCCGTCGAGCGGCTCGACTTCCCCGGCTTCGGGCTGATGGTCACCGGCATCCCGCTGCTCACCTACGGGCTCGCCGAGATCGGCACCACAGGCACGATCGCCTCGCCGCGCGCCTGGGGTCCGATCGTCGCCGGCATCGTCATCCTCTGCGTCTTCGCGTTCCACGCGCTGCGGGCCAAGCATCCGCTCCTCGACCTGCGGCTCTACAGGCGGGCGACCTTCTCGTCGGCCTCGATCGCGATGTTCTGCCTCGGCGCCTCGCTCTTCGGCGGAATGATCCTGATGCCGCTCTACTGGCAGCAGATCCGCGGTGAGAACGTCGTCCACACCGGGCTCCTCACGGCACCGATGGGTCTCGGGATGGCGCTCGTGATGCCGATGGTCGGCAAGCTCGCCGATCGCACCGGCGGCGGGCCGCTGGCGTTGATCGGCGTGACCATCACCTCGGTGGCGACGATCCCGTTCGGGCTGATCGGAGCGCACACCTCGATCCTCTGGATCTCGATCGCGATGTTCGTCCGCGGCGTCGGCGTCGGCTTCGCCTTCATGCCGGCGATGTCGGCCGCATTCGCCTCGCTCGACCGCTCCGAGCTCTCCGACGCGACGCCGCAGCTGAACGTGCTGCAGCGCATCGGCGGCTCGATCGGCACCGCGATCCTCGCGGTCGTCCTCCAGCGCGCACTCGTCGGCCAGCACGACCTCGCCGGCCGGGCCGGCGCCTACGGCACCGCCTTCTGGTGGTCGCTCGGGCTCACCGCCGCGGCAATCGTGCCGTGCCTCGTCCTGATCCGCGCCGAACGCGCAGCCCGGCGGGTCGTGCACGACGGGCAGAACCCGTCGATCCGCTCCGAGGCCCTCGCGGAGGCAGTGGCATGCATCCCACGCTGGTGGCGGAGGGCACCGAGCGCAGCGACGCGCTCGATGCCCTCGGCCAGGCGTTCAAGGGGGCGATTGCGTCGGTGCGGCGCCTGCGCGGCCGCGAC
>CAIYXH010000196.1 GCA_903930195.1 uncultured Actinomycetes bacterium
CGACCGGCGCGCGCGGGTGACCGAGGTGCTGGCGCTCACCGGCTTGACCGATTTCGCCAAGGCGTGGCCGCGTCAACTCTCGGGCGGAATGCGGCAAAGGGTCGGCATCGCCCGCGCGCTGGCGGTTCGCCCCGCTGTGCTGCTGATGGACGAGCCGCTCTCGGCGCTCGACGCAAAGGTGCGCGTCCAGCTGCGCGAGGAGATCCGCCGGATCCAGCTCGAGCTCGGCATCACCTCCCTTTACGTCACCCACGACCAGGAAGAGGCGCTCGCGATCTCCGACCGGGTCGCGGTGCTCTCGAACGGGCGCATCGAGCAGGTCGGCAAGCCGACCGAGATGTACGTCGCACCCGCGACGCCGTTCGTCGCAGAGTTCATCGGCACGATGAACCGCCTCGAGGCGACCGTCACCGACAGCACGACGGGCAAGATCGACCACGGCGGCGTCGCCCTCTCGCTCGACGAGGCCCGTGGCCGCACCGCCGGTGACCGGGTGCTCGTGCTGATCCGCCCGGAGACGCTCGAGCTCACCGCCTCGCCGAACGGCAACGTCGCCGGCGCGAACGGGCTCTACGGCGAGGTCCTGACTCACACGTTTCTCGGCCCCGTCACCCGCCTGAAGATCGTCGGCCCGGCCGGCCAGCTGATCGCCGACCTCTCGCCGGCCCGCGCCGAGGCGCTCCCGCCAGGCTCGAGCGTCTTCGCCCATGTGCCCACCTCGGGCGTGCGGCTCTTGGAGCTGTCAGCCCTCGATGGGCTGTCGGCCCAGTAGGGCCTGGCCCATCTTTTGGGGTCTGGCCCGTCTTCGGGTCGATGCCTGCGGTAGCCCCGTGTCGTTAGATCCGCGCCTCGGTCAGGACAGGCCCCTTCGGGGACAGTCCCTAACCGAGCAGCAGGTCGACCGCGGCTGAGTCCAGGCGGTCGAGCAGCAGGTCGGCGTGGGCGAGGCGCTCGCGGCCGACGGAGGTCGTCAGCGCGGCGCAGCGGATGCCCGCGGCCTTGGCGGCGGTGACGCCGGCGGGGGAGTCCTCGACGGCCACCGCCCGGCTCGGCGCGACCTCGAGCAGCCGGCAAGCGCGCAGGTACGGCTCCGGGGACGGCTTCATGTGCTCGACGTCGTCGGCGCAGACGAGCGCGGCGATCGTCCCGTCGAGGCCGGCGGCCGTGAGGACGGCGTCCGCCTCCTCGTGCCAGGCGCTCGTGACGACCGCGACCGGCACGCGCGCGGCTGCGTGCAGGACGGCTGCGCGGACCTCTGCGGTGACGGTCGGCGCCTGCTCGACGGCTGCGATGTAGCGGCGGACCCGCTCGGTGAGGAGCGCAGGGACGTCGGCGCCGGCGCCGAGCACCTGTACGAACATCTCCTCGTCGCTCAGGCCGAGCAGCTCGCTGCGGTAGCGCTCCTCCGAGAACGGGATCCCGGCCTCGCCGAACAGGTCGGCGTAGACCCGGTAGAGCACGTCCTCGTCGTTCGAGAGCGTGCCGTTCAGGTCGAGGAGGAGTGCGTCCATCGTGAGCCCGAAGCCTGCCCGCCGAGCGGGTGGACGTGCGGTGACGGACTGGTGACTACGCCGCGAGCTGTCGCTGCTCGAGCTCGTGCGCCGCGCCTTCGCGGACACCGCCGCGGACGACCTTCAACGGCAGCCCGAGCCGTGCTTGGATCGCCGCGAGGATCACGGCGCCGCCGGTGAGCGTGCGAACGCGCTGCTCGTCGACCGTGTACTCCTCGACGATCTCGGCGCTGGGGGTGCGGGCGAGGATCTCGATGGCCTCGCGCAGCTCCTCCTCGCCGAGCCGCGAGCCGACGAGCGCGCGCAGGGCGCGGGCGCTGCCGCCGACGACGAGCACGCCTTCGACCGCGGGCGGGGTGACGTCCTGCAGAAGCCGGTCGACCTCGGCGCGGGCAGCGGCGGCGGCCGTCGCTCCCGGCGGATCCTCGGTGAGCATGCGGCTCGTGAGGCGCATCGAGCCGATGTCGATCGAGCGCACCCAGGTCGGGCCGTCGCGACGGGTGCCGACCGCGATCTGTGCGGAGCCACCGCCGACGTCGACGACGGCGATGACCTTGCGCGACGAGCCGCGATTGGCGTTGACGGCTCCCAGGAACCCGAGGCGCCCCTCCTCCTCGGAGGAGAGGAGGCGGGCCTGGACGCCGGCCGCGCGGCTGATCCGCTCCATCAGCTCCGGGCCGTTCTCGGCCTGGCGACCGGGGCTCGTCACGACGACATCCATGCGCTTGACGCCCGCGCGGCGCGCCTTGGTCGCGAATTCGGAGATGCGGCCCGAGACCTCGGCGAGCTTCGTCTCCGGGATCGTCCCGAAGCGCTCGACCGATTCGCCGAGGCGGAGCATCGCCTTGTCCTTGGCCACGAGCTCGCCTTCGCGCTGCAGGTGGAGCCGGACCGTGTTCGATCCGACATCGATGATGGCGACGGGCACGCTCTCATCGTGACGACGCCACATGTCGGCATTCTCTACCGCGGAGCGGCTGGACGGCGCCACCGCGCCCTGCGGCGCATCGCGACGACCTGCGCCGGGCGGCGGCGCTCGCCTGCCTGCGGCATGACTCTCGTCCACGATCCGTCGGCTGCGAGCTCCCATGCTTGGGAGTTATCCCCCAGAAGCGCTTTGAAAATCGCCTCGATCTCGGTACGGACGTGCGCGGCCTCCACCGGCACGACGACTTCGATGCGATGGTCGAGGTTGCGGGCCATCAGATCGGCGCTGCCGAGGAGATACGTCTTGCGGTCGCCGGCCTCGAAGCAGTAGAGGCGGCTGTGCTCGAGGAAGCGCCCGAGGATCGAGCGGACGCGGATCCGCTCCGAGACGCCCTCGACGCCGGGCCGGAGCACGCAGATCGCGCGGATGATCAGGTCGATCTCGGCGCCCGCTTGCGAGGCCTTGTAGAGCTCGTCGACGATCGACGGGTCGGTCAGGTTGTTGACCTTGATCCGGATGCGCGCGTGGTCGCCGGCAGCCGCAGCGGCCGCGACGGCGCGGATGTGCTCGACGAGCTTCTTGCGCAGGTTGAACGGGGCGACAAGCAGCTTGCGGAAGTCCTGGGGGCGCGCGAAGCCGGTGACGAAATTGAAGAGGTCGGCGATGTCGGCCGTGATCTCCGGGTCGGCGGTGAAGAGGCCGACGTCCTCGTAGAGGCGCGCGGTGCGGGCGTGGTAGTTGCCGGTGCCGATGTGGACGTAGCGGCGCAGCTCGTCTCCTTCGCGGCGGACGACGAGGGTCGTCTTCGCGTGGATCTTCAGATCGGGAAAGCCGTAGGCGACGTGGACGCCCGCCTGCTCGAGCGAGCGGGCCCACTCGATGTTCCGCTGCTCGTCGAAGCGGGCTTTCAGCTCGACGAGGCAGACGCTCTGCTTGCCGTTCTGTACGGCCTCGATCAACGCCGGTGCGATTGCCGAGTCCTGGCTCGTGCGGTAGACGATCGTCTTGAGGGTCTGGACGCCCGGGTCGGTCGCCGCCGCGCGGACGAACGCTTCGACGCTCGTCGCGAAGGCGTCGTACGGATGCTCGACCGCGACGTCGGCGGAGGCGATCTCCGAGAAGATGTCGCCGTCGCGCGGCTGCAGCAGCCGGCGCTGCGTCTGGCCGACCCAGGGGTCGTACTTGAGGTCGGGCCGGTCGAGATCGTAGAGCTGCCCGACATCGGCCAGGTCGAGCAGGCCGTGGACGGGGTAGACGACGTCGGGGCGCAGCATCAGACGCTCGCGCAGGCGGCCGACCATCGTCGAGGAGATCGAGCTCGAGACCTCCAGCCGCACGACGGCGCCGAAGCGGCGGCGGCGCAGCTCGCTCTCGACCGCCTGGAGCAGGTCGTCGGCGTCGTCCGAGATCTCGGTGTCGCCGTCGCGCGTGACGCGGAACGCGGCCTGCTCGGCGACTTCCATGCCCGGGAAGAGCCACGGCAGGTAGTGCGCCATCACCGTCTCGAGCGGAATCGTGAGTCCGCGCGAGCCGGTGCCGATGAAGCGGGGGAGGGTCTCCGGCACCTTGACCCGCGCGAAGCGCTCCTCACCGGTATTCGGATCGCAGACGGAGACGCCGAGGCTGAGCGAGAGCCCCGAGATGTACGGGAACGGCTGGCCGGGCCCGACGGCGAGCGGCGTCAGCACGGGATAGATGTGGCGGCTGAAGTGCTCCTCGAGCTCCGCGAGCTCCTCCTCGGTTGCGTCCTCGACTGTGCCGACGACGATCCCTTCGGCGGCCAGCGCGGGGCAAAGCTCCGTCTTCCAGAGGCGTGACTGGGCGCCGGTCAGCTCGAGCACGCGATCGTGGACCTCGGCCAGCGCCTGCTGCGGCGTGCGGCCGTCCGGCGAGCGGACGTTGACGCGCGCGACGACCTGGTCGAAGAGCCCGGCGACGCGGATCATGAAGAACTCGTCGAGGTTCGACGAGAAGATCTCGCAGAACTTCACCCGCTCGAGAAGCGGCTCGTCGGGATCGGCAGCGAGATCCAGAACGCGCTGGTTGAGATCGAGCCACGCGAGCTCGCGATTCAGCAGCAGGGTCGAGGAGAGCTCGGCGGCAGGCCTGTTGGTCGTCGCCACGGGCTTCAGATGATCCCCGAA
>CAIYXH010000197.1 GCA_903930195.1 uncultured Actinomycetes bacterium
CAGCCAAGGCGTAACGAGAGCCGAAGGGTCGCAACAAGGGTCAGGCCCCGCGGGGCCTGACCCTTGTGCGCTCTACGCCTTCGTGGCGAACTGGACCGTGAGCTGCTTGCTGGTCTCGAGGTCGCCGGAGACGGCGTTCACCTCGAGGCGGTAGGTGCCGGAGTGGCGGGCGTTCTTCGGGACGTTCAGCGTGACCACGTGCTGTCCCTTCGAGAGCGTTCGGTGCCACACCGCCACGGTCTTCGAGGCCTGCGTGAGGGTGATCGTCACCTTGGCGGTGAGCGTCGGGGCGACCAGGATCCGCACCATGCCCGTCTTGTCGAGCACGAAGTGGCCGGGGATGAGGTAGCGCAGCTGGAGCGACGGACGCGGGGGGCCGCCGACCGCGGTGAGCAGGGCGAACGACGTCGCGTGCATCGTCAGGACATGGACGGCCCCGGTGCTGTCGACGTACCAGCCGTCCGGATAGCCCGACGGCAGGGTGGGGCCGGCAATGCTCGGAATCGGCGTCCAGGTGACTCCGTCGTGCGAGTACGAGGGGCTGTCGTCGGTGGGAGCGTTCGCAAAGCCGAGGTCGACCGGCTTCGGGAAGCTCGTGATCGCGGTCCCGGTGGCGGACGTGACGTCGAGCTTCACGCCGATGCTGTCGGCGGCAAGGGCGTAGCCGGAGCTCGACGAGATCGAGGTGACGGCGGTGAGACGTGCGGTCGCCGGGACGCTGAGCGCCGGGATGTGCGCGACGACGGTCTTGCCGCCGGCCGAGATCGTCAGCGTGGTCGGAGAGCCAGGGGTGAGGACTTGGCTCGAGCCTGCGCCGAGCGGTACGACCGCGTTCGAGGTCGCCGACGGAGGCCCGCTGCCGGCGCTGTTCTGCGCGCTCACGGTGAACGTGTAGGCCGTGCCCGGCGTGAGCCCGGTGACCGTGACCGGGCTGGAGCTCCCCGATGCGGTGATCCCGCCCGGTGACGAGACCACCGTGTACCCGCCGATGCCGAGTCCCCCGTCGTCGGGAGCGGTGAAGCTCACCGTTGCTTGAGCCGCCCCGGCGACTGCGCTCACACCGGTCGGTGCGCCCGGGGTCGTGCCCGGGATCACGGGGTTCGACAGCGTCGACGACAGCCCCGTGCCAACGGCGTTCGTCGCCGTCACGTAGAAGCGGTATGTCCGTCCGTCGGCGAGTCCGGTGACCGTGACGGGGCTCGACGCACCCGTCGCGGTGATCCCGTCGGGAAGCGAGGTGACGGTGTAGCTCGTGATCGGCGAGCCGTTGCTCGAGGGGGTGGAGAAGCTGACGCTCGCCTGTCCGTCGCCCGCGGTCGCGCCGACCGACTCCGGGGTCCCCGGCGCCGCGACCGGCGTCACCTGGTTCGAGGCGGCCGAAGCGGCGCCGACGCCGTCGCTGTTCTTGGCTGTGACGGTGAACGTGTACGCAGTGCCGTTCGTGAGCCCGGTGACGAGGATCGAGCTGCCCGACGCGCTCGCGGTCACTCCGCCGGGCGCCGAGGTGACCGTGTACGAGGTGATCGCCGAGCCGCCGTTCGAATCGGGGGCGAAGAAGCTGACGGTCGCCTGGGCGTTGCCCGCGACTGCGCTGACGTTCGTCGGCGCGTCCGGCACGGCGGCGACGGCACCTCCGGAGAGCCAGAGCGCGGCAAGGAGGGTCACGGTGAGGGCGGTCAACAGCCGTGTACGGGTAGGCAGGAGCGCGCCCTCGTCGGGCTGGAGGCTCGCTCTCGTGATCGGCCGCGACAACTGCACCCTCGACATCCCCTCGGGCCCGGTCACACCCGGATCCCTAAGCCCTCATGGTACTTGCGATCCGCCGTTTTTCGCGACCTCCGCTTCGAGATCGCCGAGGCTGGGAATCCGCTGGGGATGCGGGTTTTCGTCGTGGCGCTCCTCCTCATCGCGCTTGCCGCCGGCTGCGGTTCGGGCGGCAGCACGACCACGACGACCGACGGCGGCACGCAGGTCGCCGGCGCGCTCGACGGCAGCCGCGTCGCCGAGCTCGACGTGGAGAGCGGTGCGAGCTCGGTCACGGTGCGCGCGGCGGCTCTCGGTGGTGACCTGTATCGCGTCTCGACCCCGTCGGGAGCCGGGATTCGCCCCGACGTCGTGCGCCATGGCGGCCGCGTTCAGGTGTTCCTCGTCTCGGCGGGATCCGGCCCGGCGGCGGTGACGGTGCTCGTCGCGCGCGGGGTGCGCTGGGAGCTGCGGTTCGACGGCGGAGCGACCGATGTGGTCGCGAACCTCGGCGGTGCCAGGCTCTCGAGCGTCGACTTCGTTGCAGGCGACTCCCACATCGGCCTCACGCTGCCCGCTCCTCATGGCTCGGTGCCGGTGCGGATGGCCGGCGGCGCGAGCCAGTTCACGATCGAGGTTCCCTCGGGCGTTCCGGTGCGGACGTCGCTCGACGGTGGGGCCGGCAGCGTCGAGCTCGACGGTGTCACGCACACCGGCGTCGCGGGCGGCACGGTCTTCACGCCGTTCGGGTGGACGGCGGCGGCCGACCGCTACGACGTCGTAGCCCAGGCGGGTGTCTCGGCCCTGACGGTCGGCAACAGCTCCTGAGCACCTCGTTCTGAGACGATGCGCAGATCGCGGAGCTCGTCGACACGCTGCGTCGTCTCCTCGCCGAGCGCGATGTGCCGCCGCTGCGGATCGAGCGCGCGGCGCGCGCGGTTGACGAGCTGCTGACGCGCGCGCTGACGAGCGACGGCGAGGGCCGGGCGTTCGTCGTCACCGGCGACATCCCGGCGATGTGGCTGCGCGACGCGGCGGCGCAGGTGCGCCCCTTGCTCGCGCTCGCCGACGCGGCTCCCGCGGCGGGGGAGCTCGTCGCCGCCGTCCTGCGGACACAGGTCGAGCAGGTGCTCGCCGACCCACGCGCGAACGCTTTTGCCCCCGGGCTCCGCGTCTGGGAGCGCAAGTACGAGGTCGACTCGCTCTGCGCTCCGCTCCAGCTCGCGTGGCTCCTCGGCGACGGCGCGCACCTCGACGCGCGCTTCGTCACGGCCGCAGGGACGATCGTCGCGCTCTGGCGCCGCGGGCAGGAGCACCGTCGCGCCGACTACCGCCTTCGCCGGTTCGGTCGCCGTCGCGCCACTCTCGGCCATTGCGGCTACGGCGAGGCGGGGGCGCCGACCGGCATGACCTGGTGCGCGTTCCGGCCGAGCGACGATCGCTGCGCCCACGCCTACAACATCCCGCAGAACGCCTTCGCGGCTGTGAGCCTCGAGCGACTCGCCGCTCTCGTCCCTGCGCTTGCCGGGGACGCGTCCGCGCTCGCCGCCGAGATCCGCGCGGGCATCGCCGAGCACGGGGTCGTCGAGCGCGACGGCGAGCGCATCTACGCCTACGAGGTCGATGGCCGCGGCGGCGCGCTCCTGCTCGACGACGCGAACGTGCCGAGCCTGCTCTCGCTGCCGTACCTCGGCTTCTGCGCGGCCGACGATCCCGTCTACACCGCGACGCGGCGCCGGCTGCTCGGCCCGGCGAACCCGACGTGGGCGCGTGGCTCTGTCGTCCACGGGATCGGCAGCACCCACACCCGCCGGGGACGCGTCTGGCCGCTCGCGCTCGCGATGGAGGGGCTGACAGCCGGGGATGTGGCCGGCCGCGAGGATGCGCTCCGGCGGCTCGAGGCGACGATGGTCGACGGCTCGCTGCTCCACGAGTCGGTCGATCCGAGCAACCCGCGCCGCTTCACGCGCCGCTGGTTCTCGTGGGCGGACATGCTCTATGTCGAGCTGGTGCTCGCCTCAGCAGGCTGCGGCTGAGGTTCCGTCGGGGTCGAGCAGCGCGAGCGGATCTTCCGGAACGGTGAGGCGGAACGCGCCCGCCCGGCGGGCGACGAGGTCGATCTGCCCGTCGGCGCGCTTGGTGAGGCAGACGTCGCCGCTGCCGATGCGCATGTACGGCGTCGACTCGATCCGCAGCTCGTAGGTGCCGGGCGTCGAGACGCTGCCCGCGACGGAGCCGGCCGTGAGACGCGTGATCCGGGCCGAACCGGGCCCCGTCACGATCGGCGTCGGGTTCCGGACGGCGAACACCTCGAGTGTGGGCGTGTTCAGGACGGGGTGCAGGGCCGTGCCGGCGCGCACGAGCAGGCGCTTCTCCGGCGAGCCGACGGCGGGATCGAGCTTCGTCTTCGGCAGCACGACGTAGCGCACGCCTTGCGTGTGGAGCCAGTGGGCGTACGCGGCGCCGGTCGCCTTGTGGTCGAAGAGGATGGGGTTCCGGGCCCGGTCGACCTGCCGGTACCAGCCGCGTACGAGCGGGAAGCCGGCGCGGGGGAACCAGTACGACTCCCAGTGGGCTGCAGTCTCGACGACCTCGACGCGGTAGTCGGCGGTCTCGTGCCGGTCGAGATAGCCGAGCGCGGGTGCCCAGAACGCCTGGTGCTGCGGCCGCGCGTCGAGGCGGTACGGGATCAGCATGAAGTACGGCACGAGGTTGTAGGCGAAGGCCCCGCCGAGCGCGAGCACGACGAGCCAGCGGGGCCGGAAGCGGGCGAAGATCGCGGTGAGGAGCATCAGCGGCAGCACGAGCGCGCGGAGGCGCGTGATGTTGTCGCCGATCGGCGTGGACGTCGCGAACGCGAGCGTCGCGGCAAGGCCCCAGAGGACGAAGAAGCCGACGAGCAGGCGGCCGGAACCGCCGCGCCAGGCGAGGGTCGCGCCGCAGGCGCAGACGCCGAGGAGGCTGACGTAGTCGACCGCCGCGAAGGGATAGTCGCCCTGGGACGGGAAGAGCTGCAGCAGCCCGGCCTCGATCGCGGTGAGCGTGCCGACGACGACGCCCACCAGAATCGTCCGGCGCGTGAGGGCCGGACGCTCGATGAAGCATGCGCCGAGGAGCAGCAGCAGGAAGAGGAAGGCGAGCGGGCTCAGGCCGAGCGTCAGCGCAGCGAGCGGGCCGAAGAGCCAGACGCGCCCACGCTGCAGGGCGCGCAGCGCACCGAGGGTGGCGACGAAGGCGAGCGAGTAGGCGTAGAGGCCGGTGAAGGCCGGAGCTGCGCAGAGCACGCCGGCAAGCCGGGTGGGCCAGAGCGCGCGTGCGCCCCAGCGGTCGAGGCAGATCCGCGCGAAGAGCCAAGCCGAGAGCGCGGCGGAGGCCAGCGCGAGCGCGATGTTGCCGACGAGCGCGGCGGGGAAGTAGTAGAGGAGGCTGTAGTCGGCGAGGGGATAGTCGCCGCCGAACCAGAGGTTGTCCCAGACGAGGTCGCCGCGCTCGACGAGCAGCGTGCGGTAGAGGTGCGCCGGGGCGTCGCCGGGGGCCGGGCCGAAGACGAGGATGGCGACGGCGACGGCGAGCGCGACGACCCCGGCGAGCGCTGCCTCGACCCGCGGGCCCCGGCTCGGACGGACGACGATCGAGAGCGCGCTCACTCCTCTCAGGATGCACCATTGGGCTCCCGCTTCCTAGGTCGTGCCGGTTGCAGGTTGGCGTCGATCCTGTGTCGATCGCGCAGGCGAATCGGCCGTGCTTCGTATAGGATGCGGCCTGCGTCGCCCCCATGGGCGGCGCAAGGCGATGGAGCCTGAGCAGCCCAGATGGGGCTTCTCGGGCTTTTTTTGTGCCGTTTTTCGGGCGGAGCGCCCGGATCGACCGGCGACGACGACCCAGGAGGCGTGATGGCGAAATACAAGCTCGAATACATCTGGCTCGACGGCTACGAGCCGGTCCCGAATCTGCGCGGCAAGACGCAGATCAAGGAGTTCAAGGATTTCCCGAAGCTCGACGAGCTCCCGCTCTGGGGCTTCGACGGCAGCTCGACGCGCCAGGCCGAGGGATCCAGCTCGGACTGCATCCTGCAGCCCGTCGCGGTCTACCCGGACCCGGCGCGCGAGAACGGCGCCCTCGTGATGTGCGAGGTCATGCTCCCGGACGGGACGCCGCACCCCTCGAACGGCCGCTCCCGGATCCCGGACGACCCGGGCACCTGGTTCGGCTTCGAGCAGGAGTACTTCCTCTACCAGGACGGGGTGCCGCTCGGGTTCCCGAAGCAGGGCTTCCCGCCGCCGCAGGGCGAGTACTACACCGGCGTCGGCTACAAGAACGTCGGCTCGATCGCCCGCGAGAG
>CAIYXH010000198.1 GCA_903930195.1 uncultured Actinomycetes bacterium
CGACCAGACGGTGTGGAGCGCGCGGCCGCGTCCCTTCGCGTCGATCCGCACGGCCCGCACGCCGTCGAGCTCCCGCTCGAGGCGCTGGGCGATCTCCCAGGTGCCGTCGGTGCTGCCGTTGTCGGCGATCGCGATCCGGAAGCTGAGCGGGAAGCTCCCGTCGAGATAGGTGTGCAGCCGCCGGATGCTCGCCTCGAGCGCGAGGTGCTCGTCGAAGACCGGGACGACGACCTCGACCGCCGGCGCAGCCTGCCCGTGCACGGGGGCAGTGGCCCGGGCGGCGTCCTGGAGAGGGGCGGTCGAGATCGTCGTCATGGCTCCACTGTGGAGCCGCGCCCTCAACGGGGACTGAAGGCGGCCTGTGAGGATGCTGAGCGCGGCGTCGGCTGCGCTGATTCGGCTTGAATCCAGGGGATGACGCGCGAAGAGCTCGACGACTGCTGGACGCTGCTCGTGGACGAGCGGCTCTCCCGGCTGGACGTCCACCGCTGGGCCGAGTCCCGGCTCCAGGTCGAGGAGACGTCCGACCCGATGGTCAAGCCGGGACTGCAGCTGCTCCATGTCGCCACCGGCCCGAGCGTGGATCCGTCACCCGCCGAGCTCGCGCGCGTGCGCGACGCCTGGCGCCAGGACTGCGTCTCCTACGATGCGGATCCGACCGGCTGGCGGCGCGCGCGCGCGCGCGAAGGCGACCCTGCGCGGCCTGCTCCGCGACTACCCCGACGGGGCGCCCGGCGCGGCGGCGGTGTTCGTGCGCGAAGGGATCCTGACCGAGGCGGAAGCCGCGGCAGCCCTGGCCGGCGGCGACTGAGGCGAGAAGCCGGAGGTGGGACTCGAACCCACGGCCACCGGTTTACAAGACCGATGCTCTACCAGCTGAGCTACTCCGGCGCGGCCGTCATCGTACGCGCGGCGAGAGCGGGAAATCGCACTTCGTCGGGACAGGTCTTCAGACCTGTCCCGGTCTGAGGCGTGCCGGGCGAACACCGGGACACGGCTAAAGCCCTGTCCCTACGAAAGAAGCTCGCTACGAGAGGACTTGGCGCTCGCCCTGATGGTTCAGGATCTTGCGCTTGACCCGCTGCAGGGCGTTGTCGATCGTCTTCGTGTCGCACTCGAGCTCGACGGCCATGTCCTCGTAGGACGAGCCTTCGAGGTACAGACGGAGCGCGTCGGACTCGAGCGACGAGAGCGTGCTCGAAAGGCAGCCGACGAGGCTCTGGAGCTCCTCGGTCGAGATCACCTTCACCGACGGGTCGTGGACGTGCGAGCCGGGGAGCGCGTCGCCGAGGGTCACGTCGCTGTCGGACTCCTGCCCCGCCGGGGTGTGCGAGAAGGAGACGTAGCTGTTGAGCGGGGCGTGCTTGTAGCGCGTCGCCGTCTTGATCGCCGTGATGATCTGGCGCGTCACGCAAAGCTCGGCAAACGAGCGGAACGAGGTCTCCTTGTCGGTTCGGTAGTCGCGCACCGCCTTGTAGAGCCCGATCAGGCCCTCCTGGATCAGATCGTCGCCGTCACCGCCGACGAGGAAGTAGGAGCTCGCCTTCAGACGGACAAAGGGGGTGTAGCGCCGGATCAGCCCGTCCATCGCGACAGAGCTGCCGTTCCGCGCCTTGAGCACGAGCTGCAGATCCTCTAGCTCCCGTTGAGCCTTTTGTGGACTCTTCGGTGCGATCGCGTATCTGGTTGACACCCCTGAATCCCCCGTTTCTGCGCGGTTGGGCGAGAGAACTCTCACCCTTAGGTCGAGGTGAATCTAGCAACTGCTCACACGAAGCACAAGTTTCCTTTGCAATGGACCCGCTTGAGGGGTCCCTACTGGCCGCGACGCAAGCGCTCGAGCCGTTCGCGCGTCTCCGCGTCGAGCCGATCGCCCAGCCCCCGGGGGACATCACGGGTCGTGGCGGGCAGGTCGAGGTCGCGGAAGAAGGTCTGCGACGAGAGATTCGCCACCTGGCGGCCCGCAGTCCCCAGAACGGTCGTGTCCGAGGAGATCAGCAGCACCCGCTCCCGCTCGCGGTGCTCGGCGGCGAGCCGCTCGAGCATCGTGTCGGCGTCGGGGGCGAAGCGGACGGCCAGCGCGCCGATCTGCGCGTCTGCGCCGGCCCCGTCGAAGACGACGATCCCGCGGGCGCCGGTCGTCGCGACGAAGCTCGCGAGCGCATCGATCAGCTCGCGGCGCTCGTCATGGGGCCCTGCGTGGAGCAGGTTGTAGCCGTCGAAGAGGTAGAGCGACGCGTCAGGCACTGCGCCGCTGGCGACCGGCTTCGTAGAGCATCAGCGCCGCGGCGACGCTCACGTTGAGCGAGTCGATCTGCCCGGAGAGCGGGATCGAGACGAGCGCGTCGCAGGTCCGCGCCACGAGTGGCCGTAGCCCCTTGCCCTCCGCGCCGAAGACGAGCGCGACGCCGCCGGTCAGATCCGTGTCCCACATCGAGCTCGTCGCTTCGCCGGCCGCGCCGTAGACCCAGAGGTCGGCGCCTTTCACCTCTTCGAGGTAGCGGGAGAGATTCGTGACGACGGCAATCGGCAGATGCTCGGTCGCGCCCGCGGACGCGCGCACGACGGCCGGGGTCACGATCGCGGAGCCATGCGCCGGCACGACGATGCCTGTCGCCCCCGCTCCCTCGGCGCTCCGGCAGACGGCGCCGAGGTTCCGCGGGTCGGTGACGCGGTCGAGCACCGCGAGCAGCGGCTTCTCGACGGCGGCCAGGTCGTACGCGTCGGCGTAGACGAACGGGGAAACGCGTGCGACGACGCCCTGGTGCTCGCGGGTCTCGACGAGCTCGGTGAGGTCGCGATCCTGCCGCACCTTCGGCTTCGCCTCGGCGAGCCACTCCTCGCCGGCGACGGCGCGCTCGGTCGCGAGCAGCTCCAGCACCTCGCGGCGGCCACGCAATGCCTCGCGTACCGCGCGGCGTCCATAGACAAGATCGCCGCTGCTCATCGCCGTCGCACCAACGTATAGCCACCGGCGCCGTCGCGCATCTCCCAACCGGCGGCCTCGATCTCGTTACGGAGCGCATCGGCTGCGCCGAAATCGCGCTCGGACCGCGCTACGACACGCTTCTCGGCAAGCGCAACGACGTCTGCCGGCGCCTCGTCGGCCTCCTCCAAGCCGTCCAGGCCGAAGATCCCGAGCGCGCGCCGCAACAGCTCGTGGTCGTGCCAGCCGTGCATCAGCGCCAGCGCCGCGGGCGTGTTGAAGTCGTCATCGAGCGCCGCGACGAAGCGCTCCCACGCCCCCTCGGGCGCAGAGATCGACGCGCCGCGGAAGACTTCGCGGAAGCCCTCGACCTGCGCTGCGGCCTGGCTCATCGTCCCCTCGGAGAAGTCGATCGGCTTGCGCCACGACCCCCCGAGGAAAAAGACCAGCACCGTCTCGCGGCCCCAGCGGTCGAGCACCGAGCGGATCGTCTCGATGTTCCCGAGCGACTTGGACATCTTCTCGCCCGTGAACTCGAGCATCCCGTTGTGCATCCACACCTGCGCGAACGGATGGCCGAGCGCCTGCGACTGCGCGACCTCGTTCTCGTGGTGCGGGAAGACGAGGTCGAGCCCGCCGCCGTGGATCTCGAAACTCGGGCCGAGGAGGTCCTCGGCCATCGCCGAGCACTCGATGTGCCAGCCCGGACGACCCTCGCCCCACGGGCTCGGCCACGAGGTGTCCTCGCCGTCCTTCGTCGTCTTCCAGAGCGCGAAGTCGCGGGGATCCTCCTTGAGCGCGTTCGGCTCCTGCTCCTCCATCTGGTCGGGCTTCTGGCCGGAGAGCCGGCCGTAGGCGGGGAAGCTTTCGACCCGAAAGTAGACGTCGCCCTCGACCGCGTAGGCGTGGCCGCTCTCGACGAGCGCGCCGATCATCGCGACGATCCCCGGGATGTGATCGGTCACCTTCGGTAGGTGGTCGGGCATCCCCAGGCCGAAGTCGGCCACATCCTCCAGGTACCAGGCGGTCGTCTGCGCGGCGAGCGCGGCGCTCGCGCCCGGTGCGGCGGCGTAGATCTTGTCGTTCACGTCGGTGATGTTGTGGACGAGCTCTGCCGTGTAGCCGCGCTCGACGAGCCAGCGGCGAAACCACATGCCGAGGACGAACGGCCGGGCGTTGCCGATGTGGGCGCGCGCGTAGACCGTCGGGCCGCAGACGTACATCCGGATCGGCCCGGGCGCCGCGGGCAGCTCGACGAGCGACCGCGTCGAGGTGTCAAAGAGCCGCATCGACCCTCCGCAGCGTCTCGTCCCGACCAAGTGCGGCGAGCACGGCCCAGAGCTCGGGCCCGCTTTCGCGGCCGGTCAGGGTGCGGCGCACGGTCTTGAGATTGCCGCCGACCGCCTTGAGCTCGCGCAGCACGGCCTTCGCGCCGTCCTTGCCGAGGCTGTCGGCCCCGGCCTCGCGCAGCTCGCGGAAGCGCGCAAGGGTCTCGGGCTCACCGTCGCCCTCGACGGTGATCCGCGGCGGCGCCGTGAGCACGAGGTCGGCGAGCGCACGTGCCTCGACAAGCGTCCGCGCACCCCGAATCGCGGGCACGACGCCGACGGGGACGCCGATCCGGTCGGCGAGCTCGTCGTCGCTCAGCCGCTCGAGCGCCTCGACGGCCAGGGAGCGGATGCGCGGCAGATCGAGCTGCACGTCGTGCTTCGGGATACCGAGCTCCTCGAGGTAGGCGCGCACGGCCTCGGCCGGGACGCCCTCCTCGCGCAGCGACGCAACGGACGCGCCCTCGGCCCGCTTCGAGAGCTTCTTCCCGTCGGCGCCGAGCACGAGCCCGTGGTGGACGTACTCCGGCACGGCCGTGCCGAGCGCGGCGTGGAGCGCACGGTGGAGCTGCTCGTTCGAACGGTGGTCGTTGCCGCGGATGACGTGGGTGATGCCGAAGTCGCCGTCGTCGACGACGCTCGCCAGGTGGTAGGTCGCGGTGCCGTCGGGGCGCAGGAGCTGGATCCCCTCGAAGCGCTCGGGCAGCCCTGCCGCGGCCTCGCGGTAGCGCGCCTGCCGGTCGCTCTGGCGGATCGGGCCCTCGTCCCAGGCGACGCCGAGCCAGCGCAGATCCTCGAGGATCGCCTCTTCCCCGCCCGGCAGGTTGCGTGCCGGGTCCGTGTCGTCGATCCGGAGCAGGAACGTCCCACCGGCGTTGCGGTTCGCGACGGCGCCGAGCGCGTTGCCGATGTGGAGCGAGCCCGTGGGACTCGGGGCGAAGCGAACTTTCACACCCGGAGTGTAGGTCCGACCCTAGGAGCTCGGCGTGTCCTTCTTGACGAGCTCGCCGAGCCGTCCGAGCGCGGAGGTCAGCTCGCTCGGGATCATCCACATCGTGCTCCCCTCGCCCTGGGCGATCTGCGGGAGCGTCTGGAGATACTGGTAGGCGAGGAGCTTCGGGTCGGGGTCGCCGTCGTGGATCGCCTTGAAGACCGTGGCGATCGCCTGGGCCTGCCCCTCGGCGAGGAGGATCGAGGACTGCCGCTGACCCTCGGCCTTGAGGATCGAGGCCTGCTTCTCACCCTCCGCGGTGAGGATCTGTGCCTGCTTGACGCCCTCCGCTGTGAGCACGGCGGCGCGCTTCTCGCGGTCGGCGCGCATCTGCTTCTCCATCGTCTCCTGGATCGAGAGTGGCGGGTCGATCGCCTTGATCTCGACGCGGTTGACGCGGATCCCCCACTTGCCGGTCGCCTCGTCGAGCACGCCGCGCAACGCGTTGTTGATGTCGTCGCGCGAGGTGAGCGTCCGCTCGAGCGCCATGCCGCCGATCACGTTGCGGAGCGTCGTGACGGTGAGCTGCTCGATCGCCTGGATGTAATTCGCGATCTCGTAGGTGGCCGCCTTCGCGTCGGTCACCTGGAAGTAGATGACGGAGTCGATCGAGACGACGAGGTTGTCCTCGGTGATCACCGGCTGCGGCTGGAACGAGACGACCTGCTCGCGCAGGTCGATCAGTGGCCGCAGGCGGTCGACGAACGGGACGACGATGGCGAGGCCCGGCAGGAGCGTGCGCTGGTAGCGGCCGAGCCGCTCGACGACGCCGGCGCGGGCCTGCGGGACGATGCGGACGGTGCGGGCCGCCGTGGCGAGGACGAGCACCAGGATGACGACGATGACGATGAGCGCGATCATGTGCTCCTCCTAGACGTAGACGAGCGCGGTGGCGCCCTGAATTTCGGCGACGCGAACGGTCGCGCCGGGTTCGAGAATCTGCTCGGGGTCGAACGCGCGGGCGCTCCAGACCTCGCCGCCGAGCTTGACCCGGCCGTCTGTCGCGTCGACGCGCTCGAGCACGACGGCGTCCGCGCCGAGGAGCGCGGCGGTGCCGGTCCGGAGCGCGCTCGGCGTGCGCAGGTGACGGACGGCGATCGGGCGAAGGACCCCGAGGGACGCGACCGACCCTGCGGCAAAGACCAGGATGCTGACGATCCAGCCCCCGCCGACGCCCGAGACGACCGCGGCGGCGATTGCCGCGAGCGCGACCGGGCCGAGGTAGAAGAGCCCCGGCGTCATGACCTCGCCGATCGTGAGGACCGCGGCGAGGAGCGCCCATGCGAGCCAGGCAGCCACGCTCGCCCTAGCTCCGGTCGCTGATCAGCTGTGGACCCGGACCGCGTAGGTCACGGCTGCGTAGGCATGGGAGCGTTCGCCGAGCGTCATCGCGAAGACGATCTTGGTCGAGCCGGCCTTGCGCGCCTTGAAGCGGACGACGAGGTTCGCGCCGCTGTCGCTCTCGTGGGTCTCGGTGACGACGGCGCCGTTGAAGGCACGGGCGATCCGCCAGACCCGGCCGGCGACCCTCGGCTTCGGCAGCGTCGCCGTGAACGTCGCGCCGGGCTTGACGCTGATCGTCTTGGTCGTCCCTTTCGGCAGCGGACCGACCGCCGGGGCGGACGCGGTCGCCGCAGGCACGAGCAGCGCGGCCGAGACGGCGGCGACGCCGAGCGCGTGTCCGATACGAAAGCGGCTCATTCCCTGATCGTACTCCTGTGCGTCAGCTCTGGAGGCGCCGAAATCCTGCGCCGGCGCGCGTTGCGATCGCGGCCGCTGCCGTCCGGATCTCCTCGACGTTCGGCTTCCCCTTGCCGCGCAGTACCCTTGCCACCACAAGCACCTGACTGCAGGAGGGGACGATGGCCACGAGCGCGTACGAGATCCCGATCACCACGCTTTCCGGGGAGCGGCTCGATCCGGCGCTCCTCCGCGGGCGCGCCACGCTCGTCGTGAACGTCGCCTCGAAGTGCGGCATGACGGTGCAGTACGAGGGTCTCCAGGCGCTGTACGACCGCTATCGCGACCGCGGCCTGATGGTCGTCGGTGCGCCGTGCGACCAGTTCGCCGGGCAGGAGCCGGGGACCGCGGAGGACATCGCGGAGTTCTGCTCGACGAGCTACTCGGTGACCTTCCCGCTCACGGAGAAGCTCGACGTGAACGGCGACCATCGCCACCCGCTCTACGAGGCGCTCACCGAGCAGGCCGATTCCGTGGGCGCCTCCGGTGACGTCGAGTGGAACTTCGAGAAGTTCCTCGTCTCCCCGCGCGGTGAGGTCGTCGCCCGGTTCCGTCCGACGACGCAGCCCGACGCCGAGGAGCTCGTCGCTGCGGTCGAGGCAGCTCTGCCTGGGTCGGACACCCCCGCCTGGGTGACGCGGAAGGCGAGCGAGCTCCAGCCGGGCGACCACGTCCGGCTCGAGAAGGGCGGCGAGCTGACCGTCAGCGAGGTCAGGAGCCCGTTCCTCGGCGGCGACGGATACGTCTGCCTGATCGAGGACACGCCCGACCGCTGGCGCGCACAGCCGCTGCCGGTCGACGCCGACGTCGACGTCCTCTCCTAGGGACTGAAGCGCGCGGAGCTATCTGCGCTCGATCAGGACGGGCCAGAGGCCAGTCCCTGAGGCGCCGGCGCTCAGTGATCGGCGTGACGGTGAACGTGCTCGTGCGTGTGCCCGCCCTCGAACGTGTGGAGGCAGTGGGCGCCGCAGAAGTACGTCGTCGTGCCGTCGCGCGTGAGCGAGAGCGCCTTCTTGCGGTCGACGGTCATGCCGCAGACCGGGTCGACGGCGCCTCGGCGCAGGGTGAGCCCGACGAGCGCCGCGAAGATCGCGACGGCGAGGACGTTCAGCACGAGCTTGTAGTCGAGCCCGATCGGCTCGATCACCGCCGCGCGTGACGGGCGGTGGTCGGGGACGACCCCGACGGCGCTGAAGAGACCGTCGACGACGAGCGCGGCCGCGACCATCGTCACGAACATCAGCCCGACGATCCGCGCGGCGTAGGCAGTGCCGTAGTAGCGGCGGTAGATCGCCACGATCGGGAGCACGATGAGGTCGGCGAAGATGAATGCGAGCACGCCGGCGAACGAGATGCCGCCCGACCAGAGCACGGCGGCGAGCGGGACGTTCCCCACCGAGCAGACGAAGGTCAGCATCGCGATCACCGGCCCGACGAGCGCGTTCTCGAGCGCGTCGAGGGGGCGGGAGCCGGAGTGCAGGAAGAGGTGGCCGTACCAGCGGTTGGGGATCTGGGCGGCGAAGCCTGCGAGCAGGAAGCCGATCGAGATCTCCTTCCAGAGCATCTGCCAGTCGCCGCGGAAGTTGTGGGCGACATCCGACCAGGCGTCGGCCGAGACGATCCGCTTGCGCAGCGGGACGTCGCTCTCGGCCGAGTGGTGCTGATGCCCGGTCGCGGCCTGCTCGGCGTGCTCCCGCGCCACGGCC
>CAIYXH010000199.1 GCA_903930195.1 uncultured Actinomycetes bacterium
GGCCCGCTCCACGACGCCGCCGAGGTGTCGCGCGCCGGCGTGCCGACGGTGATGGTCTTCGTCCAGAGCCTGCGCGGGCTCTCGCACACCCCGCTCGAGGACACGCTGCCCGCGCATCTCGAGCTCTCCGTCGCGGCGCTCGACCGCCTCGCGACGAAGACGCTCGCCTGGTTGTCGGAGGGTCAGACCTCAGGTCTGACCCAGGCCTAGAACAGCCGCACGAGCAGCGCGCCCGCGATCAGCAGCCCCACGCCGGCGACGCGCGCGGGCGAGGTGTCGTGCTTCGCGGTGCCGAGCCAGCCGAAGCGGTCCATCAGGACGCTCATCACGAGCTGCGCCGCGACGACGATCCCGAAGAACGCGGCCGAGCCGATTCGCGGCGCGACGACGACCGCGGCCGTGACGTAGACGACTCCGAGCGCACCGCCGATCCAGGCCCACCAGGGCGCACTGCCGGCCCGCTCGCCGCCACTCCCGCGGTAGGCGATCAGGATGATCGCGAGGAGCACGAGCATCCCGACCGAGAACGAGACGAACGACGCCCGCACGGGTCCGCCGACGAAGTGGGCGAGCCGCGTGTTGACGCCCGCCTGCAACGGCAGGAAGGCGCCCGAGGCGATCGCGACGAGGACGAGGAGCGCGGCCACGTCGTCAGGGTGACAGAGCCAGACGACGTCGCTAGTCTCCGCCCATGGCGATCTCATTCGGCGTCACCGTCCTCCCGGATCCGCCGTACACGCGCTTTCTCGAGCTGATCGAGCTCGCCGAGCGTCAGGGCTTCGGCTACGGCTGGACCTACGACTCGCACATCCTCTGGCACGAGTCGACGCCGCTCCTCGCGCTTGCCGCCGACCGCACCTCGACGATGAAGCTCGGGCACTTCGTCACGAACCCCGGCACGCGCGACCCGACGGTGCTCGCGAGCATGTACGCGACGCTCCAGGTGATGTCGCAGGGCCGGATGGTGATGGGCATCGGGCGCGGCGACTCCGCGCGGCGCGTGATCGGGCTCGAGCCGGTGAAGATGGCGCAGTTCGAGCAGGACTGCGCGATGATCAAGGAGTTGATGAACGGCCGCGAGGTCGAGTGGAACGAGAAGACGCTGAAGCTCGAGTGGGCGCTGCCCGACGCCGAGCTGCCGCTCTACGTCGCCGGGTACGGGCCGAAGGCGCTGGCCGTCGGCGGCCGGGTCTCGGACGGGATCATCATCCAGCTCGCCGACCCGGTGATCATCGAGTGGATCATGGCCACGGCCCGCAAGGCAGCCGAGGAGGCCGGTCGCGACCCGGATGCGCTCGAGTGCATCGTCGGCGCGCCGTCGAAGGTCTCCGACGATCTCGCGAACTGCCGCGACGAGGTGCGCTGGTTCCCGGCGATGGTCTCGAACCACGTGATGGATCTCGTCGAGCTTTACGGCTACGACTCCGACATCCCGTCGGAGCTCACCGACTTCGTCAAGGCCCGCAAGTTCTACGACTACAAGGATCACTCGCGGGTCGGTGCCGCCCACGGCGAGTTCGTCACCGACGAGATCTGCGATCGCTTCACCGTGATCGGCTCGGTCGCCCAGTGCACCGAGAAGCTGCGCGCGCTCGAGGCGGTCGGCGTGAACCAGTTCAACCTGTACCTCATGACCGACGGACAGGAAGAGGTGCTCGAGGCGTACGGCTCGAGCATCATCCCGCAGTTCGCCGGCACTACGGCCTGAGCGACGCGAGGTTCACATGCGCGACGCGCCGCCCGGCGGCGTTGTAGGCGAGGAGCGTGAACGGTCCGCCCTTCGGAAGTCGTCCAGACGACTCGCTCGTCGGGCCGATCTGGACAAAGAAATACCCTCCGCCGAACGTCACGGGGGTCGATCCGGCGTCGGAGCGGAGCACGAGGCGGACGATGCCCGCCGTCGGGTCGACGGATCCGCTGATACTGAATGCATACCGGGGCACGTGGTCGACATGGAAGACTCCGGCGTCGAGCTCGACCTCGAGCGTCTGCTGCTTCCCGCGCGCGGGATCCGTCGCCCGACAGTTGCCGACCTCGCGGCGCTCGCTTGCGTTGGGCCCGGTGACCGGAGCGGGGAAGGCACAGCGTCTCCCGCCGGTCGAAACCGGGGCCTCCCAGAAGGCGATCGTCTGGCCTGCTTTCCAGATGGAGAAGCTGTTGATGAGCGTGACGTCGAAGAGCTTCTCGGCCCGGCGTAGCAGCAGCGTCGGGAGCGGCGCAAGTTGCTGTGGAGCGCAGGCGATGCGGGTCGGTGCGCGGAAGAAGTCGAGCTCGGCGCCGGAGTCCGCCACTCGGGGATCGTTCGGTGGGATGCCCCAGCTCAGGCAGCCCGTGGCGAGGGTCGTTCCGGATGTGGAGAGAAGCTTCGCGCGATTTGCGGTGTCGGCGAGCCCTGCCCACCGAGTCGTGGGGATCTCGAAGATGAAGAATCCGCCGTTTGCGAGCTGCACGGTGAATGGGCCGAGGTCGATCGCGCCAACAGAGCGTTCCGTGAACCGTCCGTAGACGATCCATGCCGGCCCTCCCTCGCGTCCGGCCGGCACCGCAACGGAGAGGATGACGTCGTGCGCGGCCGCGTCGTCGCTCGTAACGCTGGAGATGCATTGGTCACCGAGGTCACCGCGCCCCTTCCAGGCAGGGATGAGGCAGTAACCCCCGTCGTCCAGCGGCGCTGCGACGAGCGCGGCCCGCTGTGCGGCTGCGACGGTGCGAGCCCGGTTCACGAGGAGCTTTGCGTGCAGGGGTTCCGCCGCGAGTGAGGCCACGGCGGCCGGATCGACCGGTGCGCTCCCACTCTGCCACCACGGGACCTTCCCGGCAGCGGCAAGCGCGCCACTCGCGATGACAAGGGTCGCGAGCGTCGTCACGATGCCGATGCGCTGCCGCCGGCGACGACGGTGGTCTCGGTTGACGGCTGCGCGAAGTTGCTCGAGGAGGTGGGAGTCTACGGTCAACGTTCGCTCGTCTCGGTCTGCCTGCGCAACGACTTCAGGGCGCGATGCACGCGGGTTCGCGCGGTGACGGGGCTGATCTCGAGACGCTCGGCGATCTCGGCGTAGTCGAGCTCCTCGACGACGCGTAGCTCCAGTGCGTTGCGCTGATCGTCGGAAAGCTCGGCGACGAGGGGTGCGAGCACGGCGAAGTCCGAGGACGCGTCGACGCGATCCTCGGCTTCGCCGAACGCGGAGAGCTCTGAGCCGAGCGGGAGTCCCAATCGCCTTCGCGCTCTCGTTTCGATGGCTCCCCGCCGTCGTCCGTCGCGGACGAGGTTCCGCGCGATTCCGTGGAGCCACGCCCCGGCCGACCCGTCGCCCGGGTCGCGAAAGCGGCGGCGGGCAAGCCACGCGCGAGCGAATGTCTCTGCGAGGAGATCGTCTGTCGCGTCGCCGGCTTCATGGCGTAGCCAGGTGCGCAAGGACGACGCATGTCGCTCGCAGACCTCAACGAAGGCGTCGGGTCTTCGGCGCGACTCGCGGAGGAGCTCACTGTCTGTTGCCATCACCTGTTCATCGCGCGGGCGGCCTTTCTTGTTCCCATTCTCACCGTGGGCCGAGGTCATTTCGATCCCGTGACGATTTCGAGACGGGTGCCGTCTCAGGGGTCGCTCAGGGTCTCCCCCGATTCCGCGATCCGATTAGGGTCGCTAAGGTCGAGCCCATGAACTCAGCCAACACAGTTGTGAGCGCAACGGACGTGACGCGCGTCTACGGCTCCGGTGACACGGTGGTCGAAGCCCTTCGCGGCATCTCGCTCGAGGTCGACCCCGGCAAGCTCACCGCCGTCATGGGGCCGTCCGGCTCCGGCAAGTCGACCTTCATGCACATCCTCGCCGGCCTCGACAAGCCGACGAGCGGTTCGGTGAAGATCGCCGGCAAAGAGATCACGACGATGAGCGACAACGAGCTGACGCTGCTCCGCCGCGAGCACATCGGCTTCGTCTTCCAGTTCTACAACCTGCTGCCGATGCTGACCGCGGAGGAGAACGTCAAGCTCCCGCTGACCGTCGCCGGCAAGGATGTCGACCAGGGCTGGTACGACGAGCTGATCGAGAAGGTCGGTCTCACGAAGCGGATGAAGCACCGGCCGACGCAGCTCTCCGGCGGCCAGCAGCAGCGCGTCGCCGTGGCGCGCTCGCTCGTCTCGCGGCCGACCGTGATCTTCGCCGACGAGCCGACCGGCAACCTCGACTCCCGCTCGAGCGGGGAGATCCTCACGCTCCTCCGCGACGCCTGCTCGACGTACGGGCAGACGATCGTGATGGTCACCCACGATCCGCGCGCCGCCGCGATCGCCGACCGGATCCTCTACATCGCGGATGGCAAGATCGTGCTCGACCAGCCCGGTGCTACGGCCGCAGAGGTGCTCGAGACGATGAACCGGCTCGACGCGCTCGCCGCGTCATGATCCGGATCTCGATCAAGGATCTGCTCGGCCGCAAGCTGCGGCTCGCGCTGACGTCCCTCGCGATCGTCATGGGCGTCGCGATGGTCAGCGGCACGTTCATCCTGACCGACACGATCAACGCCGCGTTCACGCAGATCTTCAGCACGGCGTACTCGAACTCCGACGCCGTCGTCACGGGCAAGGAGGAGTTCGGCGGCTCGACGAACGCGCCGTCGTTCTCCCAGACGACGCTCACGAAGATCAAGGCGCTGCCCCAGGTGGCAGACGCGACCGGTGGGATCAGCGACACCGCGCAGTACGTCAAGGCGAACGGCAAGGTGCTGTCGACCGGCGGGGCGCCGGGTCTCGCCTTCGGCGTCGACGTCGCCGACCGGCGCTTCAGCTCCGTCGCGCTGACCTCGGGCCAGTGGCCGACGGGCGCGGACGATGTCGCCGTCGACCAGACGACCGCGAGCACGCTGCACCTGACCCCCGGCAGCGCCGTGAAGCTCGTTCCCGACGGCCGGCCCGCGAGCGCCTTCAAGGTCTCCGGCATCGTCAAGTTCGGCAACTCGACGTCGCTCGGAGGCGCAACGCTTGCGATCTTCGACCTCTCGACCGCGCAGCAGCTCTTCCACAAGCAGGGGCAGCTCGACGAGATCGACGCGGACGCGGCGACCGGGACGAGCTCCCAGCAGCTGATCGACGCGATCCAAGGAGTCCTGCCGGCCCACACGCAGGTGCTCACCGGAACCGAGGAGGCGAAGCAGCAGTCCGACGACGTCGAGAACGGCATCTCGTTCTTGCGCTACTTCCTGCTCGCGTTCGGCGGCATCGCGCTCTTCGTCGGCGCGTTCGTGATCGCGAACACGCTCTCGATCACGGTCGCGCAGCGGACGCGCGAGTTCGCGACGCTCCGCTCGATGGGGGCGAGCGGGAGCCAGATCCGCCGGGTGGTCGTCGTCGAGGGCCTCGTGACGGGCTTCGTTGCCTCGGTCATCGGCCTGTTCGTGGGCTACGGCCTCGCGGCTGGACTCCGTGCGCTCTTCGAGGCGTCGGGCGCGAAGCTCCCGAGCGCCGGTCTCGTGTTCGCGTCGCGGACCGTGATCTTCTCGCTCGTCCTCGGCACCGTCGTCACCGTCCTCGCGAGCTTGCGGCCGGCGGTGCGCGCGACCCGCGTTCCGCCGATCGCCGCGGTGCGCGAGGGCTCGATCCTGCCGCCGTCGCGCTTTGCCCGCTTCGGGCCGGCCGCATCGATCGGCGTCTGCGTGGTCGCGATCGCGCTCGTGGTCTACGGCGCCTTCGGCCACGGCGGCACCGGGCCCCGCCTGCTCGGTCTCGGCGTCGGCGTGCTGCTCCTCTTCGTCGGCGTCGCGATGGTCGCGCCGATGCTCGTCCGGCCGCTCGCGTCCGTGCTCGGCTGGCCTGCATCCCGAGCCGGCGGCGTGGCGGGCACGCTCGCTCGCGCGAACTCGATGCGGAACCCCGGCCGCACTGCCTCCACCGCCGCCGCGCTGATGATCGGGCTCACGCTGGTGACGATCATCGCCGTGCTCGCCTCGGGGCTGCGCGCCTCGTTCGAGGATGCGTTCAACACGGAGTTCGACGCGGACTACGCGCTCACGTCACAGAACGGGTTCATCCCGACGTCGGCAGCCTCGGCGACCGCGCTGCGTGCGTCCGGCGTCGCGTCGCTCGTCGTGGGCGTCCGGGCCGGTGACGGCGCCGCGTACGGGAAGACCCTCACGGTCACGGCCGTCGATCCTCATGCCTCGACCGTGCTGCACCTCAAGTGGACGCAGGGCGGCGACGCCGACCTCGACAGTCTCGGTGCGTCGGGGGCGGTCGTCGACAAGGGCTACGCGAAGGATCATGCGCTCACGCTCGGGTCGCCGATCCGGATGGAGACCCCGGCCGGGAAGTTCCTCGACCTGAACGTCAAGGCGATCTTCGATCCCCCGAACGGCGGCTCGCCGCTCGGCACGATCACGATCTCGACCGCGAGGTTCGACGCGAGCTACACGGACCCGCAGAACGTCTTCACCTTCGTCGACATCCCCGGCGGCGTGACCGATGCCAACACGGCCAAGCTAAACCACGTCCTCGCCGGCTACCCCGACGCGAAGATCCAGACCGGCAAGGAGTTCGTCAAGAGCCAGGAGGACCAGATCAACAGCTTCCTGATCCTGCTCTACATCCTGCTCGCGCTCTCGATCGTCGTCAGCCTCTTCGGCATCGTCAACACCCTGATCCTGACCGTGTTCGAGCGGACGCGCGAGATCGGCATGCTGCGCGCCGTCGGCATGACGCGGCGGCAGACACGGCGGATGATCCGCCAGGAGGCGATCGTCACGGCCCTGATCGGGGCGGCGCTCGGGATCCCGCTCGGGATGGTGCTCGCGGCGCTCTTCGGCAAGGCGATCGGCGGCGTGCCGTTCAAGGTGCCGGTCGGGTCCGTCGTGATCTTCGTGATCGCGGCGATCATCGTCGGCCTCCTCGCGGCGATCTTCCCGGCCCGGCGCGCAGCGAAGCTGAACGTGCTCGAAGCGCTGCAGTACGAGTAGCGGTGCGCGAGACGATCGCCGCGCTGCTCGCAGCGCACGTGCCCGCCGACGAGACCGAAGCGGACGATCTCGAGAAGATGCGCAGCTGGGTGCGGGAGCTTCCCGCACCGACCGCGCGCGAGCAGCCCGGGGCGCACTTCACGGCCTCGGCGATCGTGGTCGACCCGCCGCGTGAGCGGACGCTCCTGATCCATCACCGCAAGGCGGGAAAGTGGTTCCAGCCCGGAGGGCACATGGAGCCCGGCGATTCGTCACCGGCCGAGGCGGCGCTCCGCGAGGCGCGTGAGGAGACCGGCCTCGACGCGCAGCTCGTCGACGGCCGGCTGCTCGACGTCGACGTGCACTGGATCTCGTGGGAGGACGGCTGGCACCTCGACCTGCGCTTCCTCGTCGTGGCCGCAGGCGAGCTGTCGCCCCAGGCGGCTGAGGTGCACGGCGCGGAGTGGCTCACGCTTGCCGAGGCGTTCGCGCGCACCGACGAGGCCGGGCTGCGCCGGGCGCTCGCGAAAGTGGGCTAGAGCCGGCCGACGGCCGTCTTCGCCAGATCCTGCTGCGTGGCAACGAACGGCGTCACGCCGACGAAGTGGAGCGTCACCTCGACGCCCTTGTCCCAGGCCAGGAAGATCTGGCCGTTCGCGGCGGAATAGGCGCCGTCGCCGACCTGCGGAACCGGCAGGGTCGGGCCGGGTGTCGCCTTCGCGATCTTCGCGAACGCAGCCTTCGTCGCGGCTGTCTGCGTCTGGACGACGAGCGACTTGCCCTTGACCGCGTAGGTGCATTGGCGCACTCCGGCAACGGTCTTCGCCTTCGGCTGGGCCGGCGTCGCGCCGAGCGCCTTCGCGGCGTCCTTCGCGGTGATCAGCGCGCAGGGATTCGTCGTGCCCGCGCCGGCCACCGGGGCCAGCACGAGCAGTGCCCCCACGAGCGTCGTCGCTCCGATGCACAACCTGCGCATGGAGGTCAGCCTATGCGATTTCGCCCCGTCTGCCTAGGCGCGTTCGAAGCCCATGATCACCGAGCGGGGATCGAGGGGGCTCGTCTCGAGGCGGGGCTCCGGCTCCGTCTCGTTGTAGCCGCGCGGAGCGACGTCGTTCGGGCCGTCCGGATGGAAGAGCGACGCGAGCAGCTGGATATGGCCGCGGCCGTTCGCGAGCTCGAACTGGCCGCCCCCGTAGAGCGCGATCCCGTGCTCCTCGCAGCGCTCGTAGAACTCGAAGAGCCGCTCGAGCGAGCCGAAACGCGACGGCTTCGAGTTGAGGCACTTCGGCTGCCAGTCGAGCGCCTCGACGTCGGCCCACGAGTGGATCGGTGCGTCCCAGGTGACCCGGTCGCGGTGCGGCTCGAGAATCTCGCGGGTCTCGGGCGTCAGGTCGGGGTCCTCGATCCAGACGCCGGGGAGGCCCTCGGCGACGCGGCGGTAGAGGTCGGGATCGGCCGGGTTGTCGACGGGCGTGCCCTTGTAGGCGCCCTTCAGGTCGATGACGTCGACGACGCCGCGCTCGCGCAGCTCCGCGATGTACTCGTCCGTCCAGTCGGGGGTCGCATCGAGCTTGAAGCGGAGCTCCGGGTAGAGCTCGAGCCAGCCGTCGATGTTCGTGCGCGTCGACGAGACGAAGGTCACGGGCTGCCACGGCCGGCGCAGCATCGGGCCGAGCGCGATCCGGTTCTGCTTCAGCGCCAGGTCGAGTGCCGCCGACTCGACGGCCCAGCGACGGTAGTTGCGGTAGACGGCCTGCTGCGGCGCGCCGTGGGGGAAGAGGTCGACCGTGTCGAGGTGCGCGGCGAACGACTCCAGCGTCCACGACCCGTTGAGCTCGAGGATCGGCAGGCGGGCATGCTCGTGCTCGGCCGGATCGTAGGTGACGTCCTCGCCGAGTCCGTCGGTGCCGTCGAAGCGGATGTTGTCCGTCCGCCGCAGTCGCACGAGCATCGTCTTGCGCTCGAACTCCGGGTTGACGCGGTGGATGTGCACGGCGGTCTGCGTCTCGGCGATCGAGAACGGCAGGTCTTTGATCAGGTCGTAGAGCGCCACGCCGGGCGAGCCTACCCGCGTTGCTCGAGGTGGCGGCGGAGGGCGTCGAGCCGGTCGTCCCATTCGCTGCCGATCTCGGTCAGCCGGTAGCGGATCTCGCGGCCGGCGCGCTCGCCGGCGACGAGGCCCGCGTCGCTCAACGTCGTCAGGTGCTTGGTCACGGCCTGCCGGGTCATCGGCAGCTCGCCCGTGAGCTCGGTCGCCGTCGCCGTGCCGTGGTGCGCCAGGTAGCCGAGGACGTGCCGGCGGCTCGGGTCGGCGAGGGCGGAGAAGACCTGGCCGATCGGGTCAGACACGCGCCAGCATCGACGCCTGGAGATCCAGGGCGAGCGACCAAGCCGGCACCGTCTCCACAACCGTGAGGCGGGTGCCGTCGGCGTCATCCTCGAGCGTGAGCTCTACCGCGCCTTCGTCGTCCCAGTCGAAGGCGAGCCGCCGCTCCGGATCGACCTCGGTGACGGTCGCGCTGCGGCTCTCGCCGTTCCCCCAGCGAAAGTGCGCGGCGCCGCCCGGGCGCAGGTCGAGCTCGACGTCGTTCGCGAACCAGCTCGCGAGCTCGTCGGGATCGGTGATGGCGTCCCAGACATCCGTGCGCGACGCCGGGAGGACGATCTCCTTGCGAATCATCTGCAACCTCCGGGTTGCTATAAACGGTGGGCAACCGAACGGTTGCAGATTACAGGAGGTGGTTGGGATGCTGGCTGGCCAGGTCGTGCCGATGGTGATCGAGCAGGACGGGCGTGGGGAGCGGTCGTTCGACATCTACTCGCGGCTCCTGCGGGAGCGGATCGTCTTCCTCGGCCAGGAGGTCGACGACTCGATCGCGAATCTGATCGCGGCGCAGCTGCTCGTGCTCGAGGCCGACGATCCGGACAAGGACATCTGGCTCTACGTCAACTCACCGGGCGGCTCCGCGTATGCAGGCATGGCGATCTACGACGCGATGCAGTTCGTCAAGCCGGACGTCGCGACCGTCTGCCTCGGAATGGGCATGTCGGCCGCGGCCATGATCCTCTGCGGCGGCGCGCCGGGGAAGCGGCACGCGCTGCCGAACGCGAAGGTCATGATCCATCAGGGCTCCGGCGGCTTCCGTGGCACGCCTGCCGACATCCAGATCGCGGCGCGCGAGATCCTCGAGCAGACCCGGAAGATGGCCGAGCTCATCGCCCATCACTCCGGGCAGGACGTCGAGCAGGTGATGCGCGACATCGACCGCGATCGCTTCATGACTCCGGCCGAGGCGATCGAGTACGGCCTGATCGACACCGTCCTCGAAAGCCGAAAGGCGGCGTGAACCTTCTCGTAGGGACAGGGCGTCAGCCCTGTCCCGGTCTTGTCAACCGACGCCGAAGAGCGGCAGACAGTCGTCGAGCCCGTCGACCGCGACGGGGATCCGCGGTCGCGAGAGCCACGTCTCACGGGTCAGCTCGTACCGGAGCTCGGCACCGTCGAGGCAGCCGTCGCCCCTGCCGACGTAGGTGTAGCCGAGCTTCTGGCTGACGCCGATCGAGGCTGCGTTCCACTCCACGGCGCTCGTTGTCGCGCGTTCGGCGCCGAGGCCGGCAAACGCCAGCTCGAGGACCGCGGCTCGCATCTCCGTTCCGAGCCTACGTCCCTGATGTGCCAGGCCGAGCCACGATCCGGTCGCGACGCGCCGCTCCTCCGCGAATCGCTTGGCGATCAGGTCCATGACGCCGACGAGCTCGCCGTCGTGCCAGACACCGAACGGGAGGCTCCAGGCGTCCGGCGACCAGCTTGCCCGTCGCTCGAGGTGATAGGCGCGGAAGCCGTCGCGGAACCCGGGCGTGCCGATGGTGTCGGTCCAGCGCGTCGCGAACGGTGTACGCCCCGGTGGATGGATCCCGCGTTCCGCCAGGGCGGCCAGCGAGTCGAGCTCGTCCTCCGTCGGCAGCCGCAGCTCGAGGCGCTCGGTGCGAAGCGTGAGCCCCCCGAGTGCCTCGACCGCGGTCATCGCCTGACAGCGGCGAAGACCGTGCGGATCGCCAGATCGAACACGAGCACCGAGATCAGCGCGACGACGAGGAACGTCGCCTCCTTGCCGAGGTCCGAGTGCCGGAGGATCAGCGCGCGGACGACGATCCCGGCGGTGACGCCTACGAGCCACGTCACCGCGTAGCTGCGCCAGGTCGGCCGGGTGTAGAGGCCGGTCGCGACGCCGACGGCGACGAAGCCGCCGAGCACCGGCAGAATGTCGCGCGCGTAGTGGAGCGCGGTGAAGGAGTGGTCGTGCGAGATCAGCCCGACGGTCGCGAACACGATCACGGCCAGTGCGTCGGCGGCGAACGCGAGACGCGGCGGAAGGGACAGCGGATGCATCCCGATACCTAAGCGGAATCGAGCCGGAGCCGGGGACGCGACCGCAGTCTCGACGCCAGCTCGTTAAAAGAAAAAGGGGCGCGCTCCAAAAAGCGCGCCCCTCAAAGCCGGTGGTTAGCCGACGATGCTGACGTTCTGCGCCTGGGGACCCTTGGGGCCCTCGACGATCTCGAACTCAACGTTCGCGCCCTCGGCGAGCGACTTGAAGCCGTCCGAGTTGATCGCGCTGAAGTGAACGAAGACGTCCTTGCTGCCGTCTGCGGGGGAGATGAAGCCAAACCCCTTTGCATCGTTGAACCACTTCACGGTTCCGGTTGCCATATGAAAAACACCTCCTCGTGCCAAAGCCAAGAACGGGCATGAGGAAGCGCCCTGTGCGCAACCCGGTACTCGCTCGTGTGACGCCGGGAACCGTATCACGGAAACCGCGCTGCGCCAGGGAAAATCGGGGGCTAGCGGACGCGCACGTGGAAGGGCTCGTCGAGCCATGCCGCCCAGAGCCAGTACCAGGCGGGGACGATCTTCGGCGCCTTCGCCGGGCGTGGGCCGGTGCGGCCCGAGGTTGTCCAGGTGTGCAACGCAAAGGCCCACGCCGGGATCGCCTCGGGCACGCTCTTCGGCCGGGGGGTCGGGACAACGACGATCGGCTTCGAGGGCGGACTCTGATTCCCGGCGGCGTCTGTTGCGACAACGCGGAAGACGCTCGGGCTGCCGCGGTGGAAGGTGCTGACCTCGGCCCGGCGCGTGCCGGCGGCGAGGGTGACGATGGGGCGGTTCGTGAGGGTGACGGAGTACGTCGCGGCCTCGCGGATCGGGATCGTCGAGCCCTTCCAGGAGAGCCGCAGGTTGCCCTTCACGAAGCGGGCCTTCAGGTTCGTCGGCGTGGCGGGGGCGACGGTGTCGGGGAGCAGGACGAACGAGCCCGCCTCGCTCGTGAGGATGTCGATCGAGCCGTTCCCCTCGCGCGTGAAGCCGACCGCGGCGCCCGGGGTGAGCGTCGGCGTCGGCAGTTCGGGGATCTGGATCCACGTCTTTCCGTCCGCCGAGAAGAGCGGCACTGTGTGCGGGCCCTGCGAGAGCACGTGGATCTTCACGGGGCCGGGGAACGTCGCCACCTGCAGCAGGCTCGTCGTGTCGGTGATCGTCAGCTGGACGCCGTACCCCTGGGCGCCGTACCCGGGGATCGTCGGGAGATCCACGAGCGGCGAGAGCGTTCCCTGGATCTCGGTGCTGAAGGCGGTCGCCGGCCAGGTGGCGCGCGCCTGCCCGTCACCGGAGGTCGCGGTGCCGGCGGTCAGCGTCGGCGCGGTCGGGTTGACCGGTGTTGTCGGGCTCGTCGGCGGCGGTGCGTTGCCCGTCGCTCCGACGACCGCGCCGTCGAGGTAGTCCGAGTCGACGTTGATCGTGACCTTGGCGTAGGTCTCGTGATGCCCGCCGCGGTACTGGTGGATCCGCTGGTGGTTCGTCCACAGCGTGTCGCTGACGTACGGGTCGCCGAAGACGCTCTGCACCCCGTTCCAGTCCGCGATCCAGACGTCGTCCGGCGCGGCGTTCCCCTGGAGCGCTTGCAGGTCGCGGATCGTCGAGCCCGCACTGCCGTAGACGCCGGGGACGTAGTTGTGCCCGTGCAGCTCGACCGACCAGGCGCTGAGGAACGTCTGGACGGCGGCGGTGCAGGCGGGGTTCTTCGTCGCGTAGCTCTCCATGTCGAAGTAGAGCGGGCTGCCGCCGGGGAGGCCGAGCGTCGTCGCCTGGGCGATCGCGTCATCTGCCGCCGCCGTTCCCTCCGAGGCGGCATTCGCCGCGGTGAAGCGCTTCGGCTTCGACGAGGTGCACGGCGCCTGCAGGCCGACATAGGTCGGGATCAGGTTCCAGCCGCTCCCGAGCGCGCCGGAGACCCAGGCGGCATCGAGGTTCGTGTTCGCGCAGCCACGGTCGGCGCCGCCGATGTAGATCCCGACCGCGCGGTAGGGCGAGGCGAGCCAGGCGCCGAGGTTCTCGAGGGTCGGTGCGGTGCACGACTCGAAGCCGTAGCCGTTGAAGACGACCGTCTTCGCCTGCGCGGTCGTCGGCTCGGCCGATCCGATCCCGCCCAGGCAGAGGCCGAGCAGCACCGTTAGGGTGAGGCTGCCGAAGAGGAGCTGCCGCCGCCCGGTGACCAGTCGAGCCGCGAGCGCTGAGAGCGACCAGCGCATCCTCGTCCACTTCTACCCGGGGTCGGCGGCTCCTCGTGTTCGGGTTTTGGAAGCTTGGCCGGAAGCGCGTCGCCGCCTATGCTCGATCTCACCGTGTCTGACGGGGTTCAGGATCCTCGCGCGTTGATGGCCCGGCTCGATGCGCTGTTGACGGATGCGCGTCCGTTGCCGCTCGCCAAGCAGCAGCTCATGGTCGAGCGAGCGGATGCCTACGCTGCAATCGACGCCGCGCGTGCGGCGCTTCCGGCTCTGATCCAGGGGCTGAGATGGTCACGGAGTCATCGGGACGCACCGGACGAGGTGCTGCAGGCTGCGGGCGAACAGATCCTGTCGGGACTCGACGATCTGGACAACACGATCCGTCGCGCGCGCCGGGTTCCTCTGAACGATCGCGTTCGTCTCGAGAGAGAAGGCCTCGAGTCGCGCCTCGAGCAGATTCGCCCGGGCTTCGACGCCTTCGCGCGCGAGTTCTACGAGTACACGCGCTTGATCGCAAGCCAATGATGTGTGACGGCACGCTGCGGGCTGAGACGCGAACACCGGGACAGTTCCTAGCAACGGCTCGCTGGTCAGACCTGAGGGCTGGCCCTGCAAGACCGGGACAGGGCTGAACCCTGTCCCTACGAGGGCGAGGGCGAGGCGTCGTTAAACGGCGTGAGGGGCTTTCGCC
>CAIYXH010000200.1 GCA_903930195.1 uncultured Actinomycetes bacterium
CTATCGGAGACCGGTGGGAGCCGTTCGGGGAACGCTCCGATCTCCGACGTGTCGTAGAAGGCTTCGATGTGCTTGCGTGAGCGGGCGATCGTCACGGCGTCGAGGAGCTCGAAGAAGTCGAAGTCGAGCCGGGCAAGGATCGCCTCGGTCGTGCGCTGCTCGGCGGGGAGCTTCGACCACTCGTTGAACACCCGTTGGGCCTGTCGGAAGACTTCTTCGATGCTTGTGGAGATGTTGAGCTTCGCTGCGAGCTGCTGGGAGTCGCCCTCGTAGGCGAGTGCGAGCTGGTTACGCAGGTCCGTGAAATGGTTGTTCACCGGGGTCGCCGAGAGCATGAGCACCTTGGTCTTGACGCCCTGCTGGATGACCTGGCGCATGAGTCGCTGGTAGCGAGTCTCCCTCTCAGCGGCGAAGTCGGCGTTACGGAAGTTGTGCGACTCGTCGATCACGACAAGGTCGTAATTGCCCCAGTTCACGCGGTCGAGCGGGATGCCCATGGACTCGCCCCTTGTGCGGGACAAGTCGGTGTGGGCGAGCACGTCGTAGTTGAACCGGTCAGACGCGAAGATGTTCGTCGTGAGATTCGCGTTGTAGTTCGTCCAGTTGTCCGCGAGCTTCTTCGGCGCGAGCACGAGAACGGTCTTGTTGCGAAGTTCGTAGTACTTGATCACCGCGAGTGCGGTGAACGTCTTCCCCAAGCCAACGCTGTCGGCAAGGATGCAGCCGTTGTAGGTCTCGAGCTTGTTGATCACCCCGGTTGCCGCGTCGTGCTGGAAGTTGTAGAGGGCCTTCCAGATCAACGTGTCCTGGTAGCCCGTTAGGTCGTTGGGCAGGACGTCCTCGCTGATGTCGTCAAGGAACTCGGCGAACAGGTTGAACAGGATCAGGAAGTAGATGCGGGCAGGCGAGTTCTCCGCGTAGACCGAGGCGATGTGCTCGTAGACCGTCTCGGTCACGTCCTCGAGTTGGTCGGGGTTATGCCAGATCTGATCGAACAGCGCGACGTATTGCGCGGCCATCGGAGCCTCGTCGAGTTTGGTGACCATGTTGGACACCGCGTTGCCGCGCTCGTAGCCCAGGTCGGCCGACGTGAAGCCCTGGAGCGGCAGGTAGGCCGGCGTGTCGTCAACGATCGCGAACTGCTGCATCGGCGCGCCCGTGGTGTTCGACCGGAATCGCGCCTTGCGGCGCACCCACTCGGCGCACTCACGAGCGATCGCCCGCTGGGTCATCTGGTTGCGAAGTCGGATCTCGAACTCCGAGCCGTAGAGCGTCGACTCACCGTTTCGCGCGTGCGGGATGAAGAACTCCCGACGCTCTTTCGGCAACCGGTCCGTCGCCTTGTCCGTCACGAACGATGGCGAGGTGAAGATGAACTCCAGCTCACCGATCTGCTCCAGCTCCTTACGCAGAGCCTGGAACGCGAAGATCGAGAAAGTCGATGCCGCTATGCGTAGCTTCGAGCCGGGACGGATCTCCGCTCTGAGATCGTCTCCGAGTAGCTCGTTGATGTTGTCGATGATGTGCACGTCGCCTCACCCTACGTCGGTCTGCGTACGGTGAGCGTTGACTCGGCCTACCTGACCCGGCGAATGCATCAGAACCGACCGAGCGTCGTCGAGGAAGAGGGCTCGATCGGTCTCGCCGGTCTTCGCGAGGATGTAGCGCAGCCGCGTGGCTTGTTCGGTGGTGAGGTCGTGGCTCCAGCCAGCGAGGCGGACAAGTCCTTCGGCGCGGAACTCGGCGCCGCCGTTGAGGATCCGGTCTCCGTAGCGTTCGAGGTAGTCGTGGATGCGGGTGAGGAGGCGAGCGACGAGCCAGAGGCACGTGCCGGCGGCGTCTTCGATCGCCTTGTCGTCTGTTGCCTCGTCGGCTTCGAGCCGCGCCTTGCGGATGAGTTCGGCGCGGAGTTCGTAGACGCGCGCCCAAATTCGGGAGACGAGTTCTTCCTGCTCGTTGACGTCGGCCGGTGTGAGGGAGGGCGTGTCTCCGGAGATCTCGGTCTCCGGCGGCGCGTATTTGGTGCGCGGCGTGTAGGTCTGGCTGTCGTCGTGGAGGAACCAGGCGAGGTCGCGCATGAGTCGCGGCTCGATGTGCTTGCGGAAGTGCGTGAGGTCGTAGTCCCAGGTTCCGACGCTCGCCGCGCGGCGCCGTCGCTCTGTGAGAGTCGTGCCTCGGTTCTCTCTACGGGCGGCGAACAGGATCTGCAGCGCCTGTGCTTCTTCGGCGTCGCCGAGCGCGAGCAGCAGACCCTGTAGGAGAGCGTTGAGCGCCTTGACGCGGCTCAGGAAGTCGTCGGCGTCGATCGCCCGCGCGCGTACGCCGCGAAGCTGAACCAGAACGGGCGGGGCTACGTCCGGCGTGACCGGCAGGCCTTTCCGCACGACGAGCTTGAGGGCGTCCGTCAGCTCGTCGAGCTGCGGCGGCGCGACGTCGCTCATGTCGGTGGTTCGAGTCCGGATGCCCACTTGATGCCCAGTTTCGCACCTTCCGGATGCCCGCCGAGGCCGATCACGCTTGCCCAAGGCCCGGCGAGCCGGGGAATCGAGTCAGCGGAGGAAGCACATGTCGGAAGTGGTGAGGTACGGCGGCGGTCTCGCGAAGCGCGAGTCGCGCCAGGTGAGCCGCGAGCTTTCGCGGATGGATGCCAGGGGCCAGGTCGAGCTGGCCCGGATCAACCAGCAGGCCGACCTGCAGGCCGAGCGGATTGCCGCGATCGGCTACGTCGGAAAGCGGGCGATGCACGAGGTGACGATGCTGAGCCAGCTCGAGGTTCAGCTGTCGTCGTTGGTGCCGTCGGCGATCCCGCGGCTGCAGGGGATCGGTGATCTGACGGCGCTGGCGATGGCCGACGTCGTCAGCGAGACGGTCAGGCGGGTGAAGTGATGACCTGGTTCCTGATCGTCGTGCTCACGGTCGTGGTCATGCTCGCGCTGCTGTCGGTGCTGGTGCTGGCCGCGTTGATCGGCGACGACGCGGAGAGCGAGCGGGCCCGGATCGAGATGGAGGTGCGGCGTGCCGAGCGGCGGCTGCACGACGTGGCCAGCAACAGCTTCCAGGCGATGCTGGACGCGGCCCGGGCAGAGGACAGGCGGTAGCGGCCGATGCTTCTGATCGGCGGCAGCCTCGACGGAGGCCACGAGGAAGGAGAGGCGTTCGAGCTCGAGCTGTCCCGGCTGCAGAGCGAGGTTCGGAAGGTCGGCCAGGCGCTCGACCGGATCGAGGCCGAGATGCGGCAGGTCATGAACGGGCTCGAACGGGATCGGTTCGAGGAGTACCGCTGAACCGGTCACAGAAGAAGCGCTTGCAGCCACGGCCGCCGGTGAGGCGGCCGTGGCTGCTGCGGGGCGGCCTGACCGCGCCGATGCGGAGTTGGGCGTGATGAACACGTCGAGCCCGTGGATGCGGTTCTTCGCCGGCATCGTCGCCGCCGCGGTCGCGATCCGCGTCGCGGTCGAGTTGATCGCGCCGGTACTGCCGTACGTGGTCGGCGCGATCGCCATCTACGGGATCGTCGTGCTCGCGCGCTGGTGGCGGGATAACAGATGGTGACGCCGTGCAACAAGAAAATGTTGTTGACATGTTTGACAACGTATGAGATAGTCACTGTTGTTACAAACATAGGTTCGGGTGGGAGATTGAGGAGCTTGTAGTGGCCCGCCCGAAGAGTTCAGAAGCAAAGAATGGTCCCCGGAGCGTCCGTGTTCGCTCGCGGCCGCTCGATCAGGTCGACGAGGCGAAACTGGCGCTCGCGCTATCGATAATGGCCCGCCGCCTCCTCGAAGAACGCGCCGGTGAGCTTGCCGGTCGCGAGCCGTCGTCTGACGCGTTCGCTCGGGAGGAACACGCATGAGCGCGTTTCCGGAGATCGCGCGCCGGCTGCTGAAGCCGGTCGCGGCCGGGCCGCTCGTCACGGTTGAGTTGCGCTTCGGCACCGACGTCAGCGAGGCGGCAGTCGAGGCCCTGCTGGCCGCTCTCACCGGGCTCCACCGCGACGCGGTCGTCGTCTTCGAGACGTTCGCGACCGAGGACGCGTTCTGTCACCTGCTGCGCGCCGATCAGGCGACGTTGGACACGGTCAGCGGGCAGCTGCGCGGACTGTTGCCGAGCACCCGGATCGAGCCCACGCCGACAGTTCCGCACCTGGCGTGGCGGATCGGTGCTCAGGTTTCCTGGTCCCGTCATGCGTTGCTTCGGACGGACGGTGCCGCGCAGACGGCGGCCGGGCTGCTGGCCGCCCTTGGCCCCCTGGGGCGCGACGAGGCCCTGCTGGTACGCCTCGTGCTGCGGCCCGGCCGCCCGGCGCCGCTGCCTGCAGCCGACAAGGAAGGCGCCGCCCACCAGCCCAATTTCGGACTCGACTGGCTGCTCGGCCCGGCGCGCGTCCAGACCCACGTCGTGAGCGGCGTCAGGGCGAAGAACGGCGGGCCGCTCCTCGAGGCGAACCTCATGCTGGCAGTCGCGTCTGGGCATCCAAAGCGGTCGGCGCACCTGCTCGGCAGGCCGATCGCTGTCGTGCGGGCGCGCCGGGGCGGTCACGGTCGCCTCACGGTCCGCCGCCTCAACGCCAATGGCATCGAGCGCGCCCTACAGCGTCTGCCGCGTGGCGGTGATCTGCTTTCCCCCGCCGAACTCGCTGGCCTGGTCGGCTTCCCTATCGACGCGCCCTCGATTCCCGGCTTGCGCCTTGGAGCCAGCCCACTGCTGATGCCCGACCGGCGCATCCCCGACCAAGGACGGCTGCTCGGTATCTCGACCTGGCCGCAGGCGAACAACCGTGGGCTTGCCCAGCCGGTGATCGGCGCCCTCTCCCACACGCTCATATGCGGCGGAACCGGCTCGGGGAAGAGCGCTCTCGTCCAGCGGCTGGCCATCTCCGACATCGCCGCCGGTCGCGGACTTCTGGTCGTGGACGGCAAGGGAGACCTCGTCCGCGACCTCGTCGAACGGATCCCCGCGAACCGGATCGACGACGTGATCGTGCTCGACCCGGCTGCGCCGGGACCGGTGCCCGGGTTGCGCGTGTTCGGGCGAGGGGGCGATCCCGAGCTTGCGGCCGATCTCGTCCTCGGCGTCCTGCGCGACCTGTTCCGCGACTCCTGGGGAGTGCGCAGCGACCAGTGGCTCCGCGCCGGCCTCGTCACGCTCGCCCACGACCCGACCGCGACGCTCGGCGACCTGCCGTTCCTGTTCACCGACGACGCCTACCGGCGCCGCCTCGTCGGCAAGCTGACCGACCCGATGCTGCTCGCGACCTGGGCCGCGTTCGAGGCGATGAAGCCGAGCGAGCGCTCCAACCAGCTCGGTGCCCCGTTGAACAAGCTCGCCGAGCTACTCGGCCGACGCGTCCTTCGCACCGTCCTTTCGCAGCCCAAGCCGACCCTCGACCTCCACGAGGCACTTCGCCGCAACCGGATCGTGCTCGTCTCGCTCTCCCCGGGCCAGCTCGGCAGCCCCGCCACCCGCCTGCTCGGCGCGCTGATCGTTCACCAACTGTTCAGCGCCGTCCAGGCACGCGCCGCGCTCCCGCCCGCGGCGAGGAAGCCGTTCCTCGCCTACATCGACGAGCCGAAGGTGCTCGGCGACATCCCGATCCCGCTCGACGGCATCTTCGAGCTCGCCCGCGGCATGGGCGTCGGGCTCACCCTCACCGCTCAGTCACTGACCCAGCTTCCGCTGGCCGTCCGCAACGCCGCGCTCACGAACGCCGCGAGCATGGTCGCGTTCCGCCAGACCGCCGACGACGCCGAACTGCTCGCCCGCCACCTCTCCGGGATCACAGCCGAAGGCCTGCAGAGCCTCGGAGCGTTCGAAATGATCGCCCGCATCGGACTCGGCCCCGGCGACGTCGCGGCTCCGACGAGCGGTCGCACACTCCCGCCACCGCCGATCACGAGCGACGCCAACGTCGTCCGCCGTGTCTCGGCCGAGCGCTACGGCGCCGACCCCGCAGCGGTTGACCAGGCCCTCGCCGAACGTCACGGGCACCGCCCCGACACCCACAGCACCGACGCCGATGCGCCGGTGGGGCGCCGACGGAGGAACCCATGAGGCCGCCCGATCGCAGTCCGCTCGGCGGTCCGCTCGCGTCGAGCAGCACCACTGGCAACACGGCTCCTCGAGCCGCTTCCGGACCGGTAAGCGACGCGACTCACCCTCCCCTGGAGGATGTTCCACTGTCGCAGCGGCGCCTCAGTCGGCGTGGCCTCGTCCAGCTCGCCGACCAGCTCTCCGACCGCGACCAGGCAATCATCGAGACGCTTGCCAAGCTTCGCCTCCTACAGGCCGATCAGGTCAGGCGGCTGTTCTTCCACGACATCTCCACGAAGGCCGGCAGCGCGAGAGTCTGCCGACGCTCACTCCAGCGACTGACCGAGTGCGGCTTGCTGCGCCCGCTCGAGCGTCAAGTCGGGGGCAGGCGGGCAGGCAGCAAGGGCACCGTGTTCGCAACAACGGCCGCCGGCCGGCGACTCGTTGCCTACTGGGCCGGTCTCGGCGACACGAGCGACCGGGGCATGCACGAGCCGGGACTGCCGTTCGTCAAGCACACACTCGCGATCAGCGACCTGTACGTCATGCTCGTCGAAGCCGATCGGGCCGGGACGCTGGAACTGCTTGCGTTTGATGCCGAGCCGGCTTGTTGGCGCTCGTTCACCACGCCGCTCGGGGGTAGTTCGATCCTCAAGCCGGACGCGCTCGTGCGGGTCGCAGTCGGTGAGTACGAGCACGCCTCGTTCGTGGAGGTCGACCTCGGCACCGAAGGGCGAGGGGCACTCCTTCGCAAGACCGACGCGTACATCGCCTACTTCGAGAGCGGCCGCGAACAGGCCAGGCACGGCTTGTTCCCGCGCGTGGTCTGGATCACCACGACCGAGAGCAGGGCCCGCGTGCTCGACACGCTCATCGCGAGCCTGCCGGCTGGCGAACGGCGGCTGTTCGCGACGACCGTGACCGGTGACGACGCGATCTGGACGCTGACCGGAACCATCCCTGGCTCTCCGGCGGGAGAGACGCGATGAAGGAGACCACAGACTGGGAGCTGTTCGAGTCGGACACGTTCGAGCTGCTCGCCGAGTTGCCCGCCCGCAGCGTCGACGCCGTCGTGAGCGACCCGCCGTACGGGATCGGCTTCCGCGGCGAGGCCTGGGATAGTCGAGACATCCGCGCCATGCCGGGCGGCGTCGAACTGTCCGAGGGTGAGGCGTTCGAGCGCTGGACACAGCGGTGGGCTTCGGAGTGCCTGCGAGTGCTCAAGCCCGGTGGCTACATCGTCGCCTTCGGCGCGCCCCGGACGTTCCACCGGCTCGCCGCCGGGATCGAAGACGCAGGATTCGAGCTACGAGACCAACTCGCCTGGCTGTACGGCAGCGGCGTTCCGAAAGCCCGCTTGCACCAAGGGCGATCGAGCGCGCTCAAACCCGGTCACGAGCCGATCCTGCTCGCTCGGGCACCACTCGCCGGGACGCTCGGCGGCAACGAGGCGACCTGGGGGACGGGCAGGCTGGGCATCGACGAGGCCCGCCTCCCGGGCGACAGCGCCACCGGCAAGGGTCGCTGGCCGTGCAACGTTACGCTCACCCACCCCGACGGTTGCTTGCCTGCCCGCTGCGCGAGGGGCTGCCCGGTGTTCCTGCTCGACCGTTCGCGGCCTCGCTCGCGGCCGAGCCGCTTCTTCTACTGCCCGAAGCCGTCGATGGCCGAGCGCGAGGCGGGCTGCGAATCACTCCCGGCGAGCGTGATCGGGATCTACGGCAAGGGCACCTCCAAGCCGCGGCGCAACATCCACCCGACCGTCAAGCCGGTCGCGCTGATGGCCTGGCTGATCCAGCTTGCTTGCCCGCCCGGCGGCCTGGTGCTCGACCCGTTCGCGGGTAGCGGCAGCACCGGCGTTGCCGCCCTCGCTCAGCAGCGTCGGTTCGTCGGAATCGAGCGCGATGCTGGGTACGCGCGGATCGCGCGCGCTCGCCTCACACGTGCCGCAGCTGAGGCGTCGGAGGGATCGCGGGTGGCGGCGTGAATCACGAGGCGGTTGATGGCCGCACGGTGACCGGAACCAAAGGGTTCTGGTCGCCGCCAAGCCATCCACTACCCCGAAGGGAGACGTGAGCCATGACAAAGGCTCAGGAGGTGTACGAACGGGTCGAGGCCCTGGTGGCCTCAGGCGTTCGGAAGGCAGACGCTTTCCGCCAGGCAGCAGAAGAGTTCGGACAGCCGTTCAACTCGATGCGAGGCGCCTACTACGCCCACACCCGCACGCTCAGTGACACGCCGTCCCGTTCGCGCAAGCGGCAGACGACGACCCTCGACCCGATCGAGTCGGCGACGCTCGTCCTCACCGACGCGCTCGCCACGATCGACGACGAGGTCACCGCCGCGAAGACGCGGGCGGAGACGGCCAAAGCTGAGTACGAGCAACTCCGCGACAGCGCGAGCGAGCGCAAGGCCTCGATCAAGGCCAAGATCGACGCGCTCAACAGCTGAGTCGCACCCGATGGCAGGTGGCCCGGATCACAACGATCCGGGCCACCAACAACCCAAAACTAACACGTTGCCATATCACATACATCAACGGTATAATACAACAACATACATACAACAACACTGTGGGGGTGTGAGGGTGGCAACGACAAAGGCTGAAGAGACCTACGCAGCGCTGACACGGCACGTCGACCGCGGCATGCGCCTGTCCGACGCCGTCCGGCAGCTCGCGGCCGAGACCGGCAGGAAGGAGTCCGCCATCCGGGCGAGCTACTACCAGCAGCGCAGCAAGCTCGGCGAAAGCGGTCCCGGCGGAGGGTCGCGGGCGCCGGTGTCAGTCGAGGACGCGATCCGCGAGGCCCGCGATCTGCTCGAACGCGCGCTCGTGGGCATCGACGCCGAGCTCGCCGCGGCGAAAGCCGACCTCGACACCGCCCGCGCACGCTACGAGACCCTCGAGAGCTCCGCCGCGGAGCGCAAGGCGGAACTCGAACGCAAGATCGCCGCCCTCTGAGCCCGGCATCAACTAACCCGAAAGGAGTCCCAAGCCCACGATGAACACATCACCACCAACCACCCGAGCAAGACGTGCGACGACGCGGGCGCGCGTGCCGGCCACGGACACCCCCGACGAGGACATCACCGAACCCGCCGACAACGGACGCGCCGTGATGTACATCCGCGTCTCGAGCTCGCAGCAGGCAGACACCGACTACGACCCCGAGGGATTCTCGATCCCCGCTCAGCGCGAGGCGTGTCATCGCAAGGCCGCGAGCCTCGGTTTGCAGGTCGTCGAGGAGTTCGTCGACCGCGGTGAGTCCGCCCGCACCGCCAACCGCCCCGGCCTGCAAGCGCTTCTCACCAGACTGGAGGAGGGCGACATCACCCACGTCCTCGTCCACAAGGTCGACCGCCTCGCACGCGACAGGGCAAGCGACGTCGCGATCGTCGCCCGCATCCGCGGCTCCGGCGCCCAGCTCGTCTCCGCCACCGAGAACATCGACGAGACGCCATCCGGCCTGCTCCTGCACGGGATCATGTCGAGCATCGCGGAGTTCTACAGCCGCAACCTCGCGACCGAGATCATGAAGGGCACCACCCAGAAAGCCAAGAAGGGCGGCACCCCGTTCCAGGCGCCGATCGGCTACCTCAACACCCGCGAGTGGATCGACGGTCGCGAGATCCGCACCGTCACGGTCGACCCTGAACGCGCCCAGCTCATCCAGCTCACATTCGAGCTCTACGCGACCGGTCAGTACTCGCTGCTCGACCTCGCCACGATCCTCGAAGCCCGTGGCCTGAAGTCTCGCCCGACACCGAACAAGCCCGCCAAGACCCTCGGCACCAACCGCCTCTCCAACATGCTTCGCAACGAGTACTACATCGGCATCGTCCACTACGCCGGCACGACCCACCAGGGACGCCACGAGCCGCTTGTCGACGAAGCGATGTTCGACAAGGTGCAGGAGATCCTCGACGCGCAACGCCAGTCAGGCGAGCGCAGCTGGCGCCACCACCACTACCTCCGTGGCAGCCTCGTCTGTGCCCAGTGCGGCCGCAGGCTCTTCTTCGTCCGACCCCGAGGCCGGAGCGCGAGCTACGAGTACTTCGTCTGCGGCGGTCGCAGCGCCCGACTCTGCCCACAGCCCTACCACCGCGTCGAAGCCGTCGAACAAGCCGTCGAGCGCCACTACGCCACCCTTCAGCTCACCGACGAACAGCGCGAACGGATCCGCACCGCCGTCCACACCCACCTCGATGGACTCGCCGCGGCCGCCGACAAGGAGACCGCCCGCGCCCGCGCCGAAGTCGTTCGCCTCGACAACGAAGAGCGCAAGCTCCTCGCTGCGCATTACGCCGACCGGATCACCGACCACATCTTCGCCGAAGAGCAGAAGCGCATCCGGCGTGAGCGCGTCGCCGCCGACGAGCTCTTTCAACGCTTCCAGGGCAACCACCAAGACATCCTCGAGACCGTCGACCACGCTCTCGCGCTCACCGACAACATCCAGGCCGCCTACCTCAAGGCCGACCCGATCGAACGCCGCCTCCTCAACCAGGCGTTCTTCGAGTACCTCGAGATCGACAACGAAGAGATCGCCGACGACGAGCTCGCGGCCCCCTTCGCGCAACTCGCCCCCATCACGAGAACCGCCGACCCCAAGAAGAAGGTCGGCGGTTCATACGTGCAACATTTGGTGGACCCAGGCGGGCTCGAACCGCCGACCTCCTCGCTGCCAGCGAGGCGCTCTCCCAGCTGAGCTATGGGCCCGAGAGAGCCTGAAGTCTAGCTTCCAACGCGAACTCGCGAGCCCAATGCACGCCCTGGCTCCGATTGTCGCGTGTCGCTGTAACACGGAGTCGGACCATCCACCTCTCGGCCCACAACGCAGGAGGCGGGAGGTGCCACGTAGGTCAGCGCAGTACGCGGCGACGATGTCGCTCTCGGTCGTGTCGTACGTCCTTGTGCACGAGGCCCGCCGGACGCCGGCGGGCGCGCCGACAGCGAACAACGACGGCGCCGCCTTCGACCGCCGCCCACTTGCACTACGCGCCAACGGCGTGCCCCGCCGTCGAAGACGAGGTCATACGGCGCATCGAACACGGGACGGGAGACGAGAACCCCACGATCGATCGCCGCCCCGCACACCGCTACCTCCGCAAATGCGCCCTTCTGGTTCGTCGTCAACCTGGACGACCCTCTACATCCGGGGCCGGACGATGCCCTCGCGCCGGGCGAGGAGCGCCGCCTCGGTGCGGTTGCGGACGCCGAGGCGATGGAGGGCGCGGCTGACGAGCTTCTTGACGTGGCCGCCGGTGACGTGGAGCTCGGCGGCGATCTCGGCGTTCGAGAGGCCGTCGGCGAGGAGCGCCACGACCTCGGCCTCGCGCGCGGTGAGGCCGTACTTGAGCGACGGGGTCTGGAACCCGTGCCGGACGAGGTCGCCGAGGATGGGGTTCGTGTTGCCGAGGAGCATCGTGTCGCCCGCCCGGAGGATCGTGACGAGCCGGCAGAGCCGCTCCGGGTCGAGCTCCTGCTTGACGGCGAAGCTCGCCGCCGCGGTCAGGGCGACCCCGAGCGTCCGTGAGCTCAGCTCGGAGGCCATCGCCAGGCACGGCACGTCGCCGCGGCGTCGCAGCTCGCCGAGGATCTCGGCGCCGTCGGGCTGATCGAGGTCGATCACCGCGACGTCGGGCGCCGACCCCTCGAGCGCGCGGCGGACGGCGTCGAGGTCGGCCAGGGACGTGACCTCGAAGCCGTCGGGGCAGCGCTCGAGGATCCGAAGGAAGGCCTCGCGCCACCACCACGTGCCCTCGACGACGAGCACCCGGGTGGGTATCGCCTGCATCGCCCTTTCGTCGTCGTACCGCTCGTCCACGTCCACCCTCCGGCCTGCCGGGATCGCTCCTTCGACCGTAGGGCGGGGAGCGCGCGGTGGCGACGGACGGAGGGCGACTCTCTGAGGGGTCGAGAGTTCCCTTCTGCGACGCAACGAAGTGGGTGTCGGAGCGGGCACCAAGGTTCCCTCTGTCCAGACGAGACACGTCCCACCGAGACGGGAGCGAAGGAGGGATGGTGTTGTCCGTGGTGACATCGCGGACGCTTGAGGTTAGCGCGGGCCTCGGCGGGGCCGTGGCCGGGCGGGACTAGCCCAAAAAGGGCGAGGTCTAGCCGGACGAGGTGAGTGCGGAAGCCGGCGGGTTCGGCTCTTCGAGGGCGACATCGCCCCAGAGCTCGTCGAGCCGGTAGAAGTCCCGCGCCTCGGGCGTGAAGACGTGCAGGACGACGTCGAGGTAGTCCGCGACGATCCAGGTTGCCTCGCTCTCGCCCGCGGTCGAACGCGGCACGAGGCCGTGCTCGCGCTTCATCAGCGCGTGAACCTCGTCCACGATGGCCTTCGTCTGGCGCACGTTGTTGCCGGTCGCAACGACGAAGAAGTCGGTGTAGCTGCACACCGGCTGCATGTCGAGGATGACGACGTCGTGCGCGAGCTTGTCCTGGGCGAGTGCCGCGATGCGGCGAGCCTGTTCGATCGACGTCAAGTGGTTCCAGTGTACCCGGGGAAGCGGCGGTACAGGCCCTCGCGGGCGGCGATCTCCCACACCGCAGGCGGAAGCTCGGAGGCGACATCGTCGCCGCGGCGAAGGCGTTCGCGGAGCTCGGTCGAGGAGACGGGCTGCTCGAGCGCGAAGAACTGCACGCGCTCCGGGGCCTCGAGCCCCTCGAGGACGGGGCCAAAGAGGACACGACCGTCGTAGCCCGGGCGGGCGGCGACGGCGAGTGAGACGAGCTCCAGCACCGCGTTCGGCTCCTTCCAGGAGAGGAACTGGCCGAACTCGTCCGCGCCGAGCAGGAACGTCGCGCCGTGCCAGTCGGGCCGGTCGCGCAGCAGGTCGATCGTCCGCGCATGCTCGTCGAGCAGCACTTCGCGGCCGGGGAAGGCCGCGCGGACGAGCTCGAGCCGCTGTGCGGCCGACGTCTCGACGTCCTTGTGCCCTGGTGCCGCTGCGAGCACGACCTCGACGCGCTCGAGCCCGAGCACGGCCTGCGCCGTGTCGGCCAGCGCCACGTGCCCGCAATGCGGCGGGTCGAAGGTGCCTCCGAAGATCCCGATCACGACGGCACGTAGGTGAAGCTCTCGTCGCCCACCTCGACGATGGCCCCGCGCCGCGCCCCAGCTGCCTTGAGCGTGCGCTCGAGCGTCTCGTCGCTCGGGGGCGTCCCCGCGACGCGATAGCCGTCCATCGTGCGGAAGAGCGTCCACGGGCGCGGCGGCGGCTTGGGGCGGTAGACGATGAACTCCGCGACCTCCGCCTCGACCACCAGGGGCGCTTCTGGCTCGGGCACCAGGGTGAAGAGCCGCTTGCGCAGGTCGTCGAG
>CAIYXH010000201.1 GCA_903930195.1 uncultured Actinomycetes bacterium
CTCGGGCTCGCGCTCGGCATTCACCTCGGGCGGATGTGGTTCCGCGCGATCGCCTGGCGGACGATCCTCAGCGCCTCGTTCCCGGACGTGAAGCCGCGCCTGCGCACGGTGTTCGGCGCCTACATGGCGGGCGTCGGGGTCAACTCCGTCATCCCGGCGCGCGGCGGTGACCTCGTCAAGCTCTACCTGATGCGCCATCGGTATCCGGAGATGGTCTACGCGACGCTCGCGCCGACCCTGATCGCCGAGACGCTGCTCGACTTCTTCGTCGGCGGGGCGATCATGATCTGGGCGCTCGCGATCGGCGTGCTGCCGACGCACGAGGTCTACTCGCGCCTGCCCACCGTCGACTGGCGTTTCCTCTTCCGCCACGAGCACGTGGCCGGGATCGTGATCGCGATCCTGCTCGGCGCGCTCGCGGTCGCCTTCCTGATCTTCCTCGAGAAGGGCGACGCCTTCCGGGCGCGCTTCGGCCGCGGCTTCGCGATCCTGCGCGACCCGCCGCGTTTCCTGCGCGGCGTCGTGCTGCCCCAGGCGATCTCCTGGGTGCTGCGGATCGCCGTGCTCTTCTACTTCCTGCGCGCCTTCGACGTGCACGCGAGCATCCACAACGCGCTCCTCTGCCAGGTCGTCGACTCCCTGGCGACGCTCTTCCCGGCCACGCCGGGCGGGGCGGGGACGAAGCAGGGCCTCATCGTCTTCCTCTTCCGCGGCCAGGCCCTGTCGGCGAGCTTGCTCCTGGCCTTCAGCGTCGGCATGAACATCGCGGTCACGGTCGCGAACCTCGCCGTCGGCGCCCTCTGCATCGCCTTGATGGCGCGGACGCTCTCCTGGAAGCGCCTGCGCATCGCGGCCCGCGAGAGCTCTTGACGACCTACGCGTCCGTCTACCCGCTCCTCACGGCGCGGGCGGTGGCCCGCGCCTTCACCTACGAGGTCGAGGACGGCGTCGGCGTGGGGGCAATCGTCGCGATCCGCTTCGCCGGCCGGAAGGCGCGCGGCGTCGTCGTCGCGCTCGAGCCCGAGGCCCCCGAGGGGATCACGGTCGCCCCGGTCGAGCGCGTTGTCGGTCAGGTGCCGCCCTCGCTCGTCGAGCTCGCCCTCTGGCTCGCCGACTACTACGGCTCCACGCCGGCCCGCGCGCTCGCGCTCGTCGCCCCCGAGCTGCCGAAGCGCCGCAAGGAGCAGGCCCCGCCCGGCGAGCGCCAGGGGCTCGCGGCCGGGCCGGCGCCGGAGCGGCTCACGGACGACCAGGTCACGGCCGTCGGGCGCATCGTCGAGACGATCGACGCCGGGGAGGGTGGGGCGTTCCTGCTCTACGGCCCCACGGGCTCGGGCAAGACCGAGGTCTACCTCCAGGCGTGCGCCGCCGTGCTCGAGCGTGGGCTTGGGGCGATCATGCTCGTGCCCGAGATCGCCCTCGCTCCGCAGACGGTCGGCCGCGTGCGGGCACGCTTCGGCGACCGCGTCGCGATCCTGCACTCGGGGCTCACCGAGGCCCAGCGGCGTGACGAGCGCGAGCGGATCGCGAGCGGGGAGGCCCGCATCGTCGTCGGTGCCCGCTCGGCGGTGTTCGCGCCGATGCGCGCGGTGGGATTGATCGTCGTCGACGAGGAGCACGACTCGTCCTACAAGCAGGACTCCGATCCGCGCTACGACGCCCGCACGCTCGCGGCGAAGCGGGCGGCGCTCGAGGGAGCGGTCGCCGTCTTCGGCTCGGCGACGCCCCGGCCCGAGAGCTGGGAGCGGCTCGAGCGGCTCGAGCTCGGGAGTCGCGTCGGCGGCGAGCTGCCGCCGGTGCGGATCGTCGACCTCCGCCGCGAGGCCGGCTATCCGCTCTCGGCGCCGCTGCTCGCGGAGCTCCGCGGCGTTGCGGAACGGCGCAGCAAGGCGATCCTGCTCCTCAACCGCCGTGGGATCGCACCCGCGCTCCACTGCCGCGCGTGCGGCGGGACGATCCGCTGCCCGAGTTGCGACGTGGCGCTCGTCCTGCACCAGGACGGCGGCCTGCGCTGCCACCACTGCGGCTTCGAGCAGGGCGCACCGTCGAACTGCCCCTCGTGCGGCTCGACCGAGCTCGCCCGCCTCGGCGTCGGCACCCAGAAGCTCGAGCGCGAGCTCGCGAAGGAGTTCCCCGACCTCGAGCTGATCCGACTCGACGCCGACACGACCGCCGACCCCGAAGCCCTGACCGACGCGCTGCGCCGCTTTGCCGCCACCGACGGCGTCGTGCTCCTCGGCACCCAGATGGTCGCGAAGGGACACCACTTCTCCGGCGTCGAGCTCGCGGCGGTCATCGACGCCGACACCTCGCTCGGCATGCCCGACTTCCGCGCCGAGGAGCGCACGTTCCAGCTCGTCACGCAGCTCGCCGGCCGCAGCGGGCGGGACGCCCCCGGGCGCGTGCTCGTGCAGACCTTCCAGCCCGACGCACGCCCGCTCACCTTCGCCGCGCGGCACGACGTCCGCCGCTTCCTGACGGAGGAGCTCGACCGCCGCCGCGAGCTCGGCTACCCGCCGTTCCGCCACCTCGTGCGGATCGTCGTCTCGGGTCCCGACCCGCGTCCGGTGAAGAAGGCGCTCGAGGAGATCCGCGACGGCTTGCCCGACCACGAGCTCCTCGGCCCGGCGCCGCTCCTGCGCCTGCGCAACCGTCACCGCGGGCAGCTCATCGCGAAGACCGACCGGCCCCGCGTCTTCGCCGTGCAGGCCTCGCGCCTCCTCGCGGCAGCGGCGCCTGCGATGAAGCGTGCGGGGTTGACCGCCGTCGTCGACGTCGATCCTCAGTCCCTGTGACCCGGGCGCTCGGTCGCTCGAGACCGGGCAAAATACGAGCGTGCTGAGAAGGCCGCAGGCGGAGCAGATCCTGGGCGAGTGGGGCGTCCGCGACGTCACCCCGCCCTCGGCGGCGGAACGCGACAAGCTCCGTGACGAGGCCGACCTCAACGCCCACGCCGGCCGGCCGCTCCCACGCCGCGTGCGTCTCGGCCGCACCGAGGCCGACCGGTACTTCGCCTCGCTCGGCGGCCCGCTGCCGTACATGCAGCGGCTGCGGCAGATCGACGAGGAGACGGCCGACCACGAGCGCCGCCTCGCCGCCGCCTACGCCCGCCACGCGCGCGATCCCGAGCGCTGGCGCCGCATCGTCGCGCGCTGGAATTTCACCGCCGTCAACGCGCTGATCGACGCGCACAACCGCTGGTACCCGATCGAGGCGAGCCTGCCGATGAGCCCCCGCTCGCGCGACTACGTCGACGTCGGCGGCAAGCCGTATCGCCGCCCTGTGCTCGATCCCCGATGGGTCTTCGACCGCTTCCCGGCCTAGATCAATACACTGGGCCGGCTTTGGCAGACGAACACGATCACCACCACGACCACGACCATGACCATGACCA
>CAIYXH010000202.1 GCA_903930195.1 uncultured Actinomycetes bacterium
GCGCGAAGGCGTTCAAGGTCGAGCTCTCCGGCAAGGTCGCCGCGCTGCTCGTCGGCCCGGGAGCCGAGCGGCTCCTCGAGCTCGAAGAGGTCACCAAGCGCCGGTTCTTCTTCACCGGCGTCCCCGACGCGCACCTCGACCACTTCAAGGTGCTCGCGCAGGGCTCGCTCGAGAACGTCGCCCCCGAGGCCCCGGTCGCGATCGGCGACGAGGTCGAGGTCAAGCTCGGCGAGCTCGGGCTCTACGACGCGCATGCCGGCGCCGGGAAGGTCAAGAGCTTCGAGGTCGTCGTCGACGATGCGGCCAAGCTCGTCGGCAAGAAGGTCAAGGCCCGGATCACCGCGGTGATGGACGGTGTCGCCTACGCGACGCTCGTCAGCGACGCGAAGACCACCGACGGCCCGATCACGGCCGAGGCGGAGGCGGAGCGTCCGATGCGGGCGCGCAAGGCTCCGGCCCGGACGGCCAAGACCGACGAGCCCGAGACCGACGTCACCGACGTCGTCGACGAGGACGAGGCAGCCGACCAGGCAGTGGCTACGCCGGCCCGCCCGGCCACCCGCCGTCCCCGTGCGGCGAAGCCCGCCACTCGCGGCATCGCTGCCGCAGCCGACGCCGAGGAGGCCGACGAGATCGACACCGACGCGGTGGCCGAGGCGACCGACGCCGAGGAGACCGCAGGCGATACCGCCGAGGGCGACCCGGCGGCTCCGCGCAAGCGCACCCGCCGCGGCTCCCGTGGCGGCCGCAACCGCAAGCGCAAGCCGGTCGGCGCGAACGGCGAGGAGACGACCGCCGAGCTCGGCGAGGCCGACGACGACGCGGACGAGGGCGACGGCGAAGCCGTTGCCGCGAGCGCGCCCGTTGCCGACGCCGACACCGACGACGATGCTCCCGCGGGCCCCGTGATCCACCTCCCCGGCCGGGATCTGGGCGACGAGGAGGGCGACGGTACGAATGGCAGCGGCCCGACGCCCGCGCGCAAGCGCGCCCGTCGCGGCTCCCGCGGCGGCCGGAACCGGCGCAAGCCGGGCACGGCGACTGCCGCGGGCACCGAGGACGGCGATGTCGTCGATGACGCAGCTGTCGAGAACGGTGCGGTCGAGGAGGCTGTCCTGGAGGTCGTCGCGGTCGAAGCTGCTCCGGTCGAGGAGGTCGTCGCCGCGCCGGTTGCGCCGAAGCCGCGTGCCTCGCGTGCGAAGCCCAAGCCGAAGCCCGAGCCTGCTGCCTCCACGGAGCCCGGTGAGGAGGGCGAATGGACGTATACGCCGATGAGCGAGTGGGGGCTGGACGAGCGGGAGCGGTAGTCGGTACACTGTCCGACTCGCGGGCGCCTCGCCCGCGTTCGTTTGCCCATTTGGACCCGAGAGAGCAGTCACCATGGATTACGCAATCATCAAAGTAGGCGGGAAGCAGCACCGCGTCCGTGACGGGGAGACGCTCGTCGTCGACCGCGTCAAGCTCGACGAGGGCGCGAGCTTCGAGCCCGTCGTCCTGCTCGGCGAGGAGGCCGTCAAGGTCACGGTGCTCGGCCACGGCCGCGGCCCGAAGATCCGGATCGGCAAGTACCGCCGCCGCACGGGCTACAAGCGCCACACCGGCTTCCGCGCCGCGACGAGCCAGATCGAGATCACCCTCGGCGACGGCACCAAGCGCGGCGCAGCGAAGACTGCTGCCGCACTGAAGAAGACCGACGCGCCGAAGGCCGAGAAGCCCAAGACCGAGGCTCCCAAGGTCGAGGCTGCTGCGCCCGAGACGGCTGCGGCACCCGCAGGTCTGCCGGAGGGCTACGCCGACCTGAAGGTCGGCGAGGTCGGCGCAGGGTCGAAGGAGTGGAGTCACGAGCAGCTCGAGGCGGCACTCGCCTACGAGCAGGCGAACGCGGCCCGCAAGGGCGCCATCACGGCGCTCGAGTCGGCGCTCGCGAAGGAGAGCGAGGCGTAGATGGCACATAAGAAGGGTCAGGGCACCTCCAAGAACGGTCGCGACTCGAACCCGCAGTACCTCGGGGTGAAGATGTTCGGCGGCCAGGAGATCAAGTCGGGCCAGATCATCGTGCGCCAGCGTGGCACCAGGTTCCGCCCGGGTCCCGGGACGGGCATCGGCAAGGACGACACGCTGTTCGCCGTGCGCGACGGTGTGGTCGAGTTCCGCCGGAGCGGCGACAAGCGCTCCGTCGCGGTCGTCGACGCGTAGCCTCCGGCTCGCGCGCGTCACCCCGTTGCACTGAAAGACTGGCGCGATGTTCAGCGACCGGGTCGACATCGTCTTCACCGCGGGTCGTGGTGGTGACGGCGGGCTTTCGTTCCGCCGGGAGAAGTTCATCCCGAAGGGTGGACCGGATGGCGGCGACGGCGGCCACGGCGGCGACGTGATCCTCGTCGCGAACGGCTCGCTGCGCGACCTCTCGACGCTCGAGCGCATCCACGCGATCGCCGCGCCGATGGGCGGCAACGGCCGCGGCGCCCGCAAGCACGGGGCCGACGGCGACGATGTCGAAGTCCCCGTTCCGGTCGGGACGCAGCTCTTCGACGGCGACGAGCTGATCGCCGATCTCTCGATCCCCGGGCAGCGCTTCGTGCTCGCCCGCGGCGGCAAGGGCGGACGCGGCAACGGCCGCTTCGCCAGCTCGACCCGCCAGGTGCCGCGCTTCTACGAGGTCGGGATGCCCGGCGATGAGCGCGAGGTGGAACTGCACCTGAAGCTCCTCGCCGACGCGGCGCTCGTCGGGCTGCCGAACGCCGGCAAGTCGTCGTTCCTCAGGCGGATCTCGAACGCGCGGCCGAAGGTCGCCGACTACCCGTTCACGACCCTGCAGCCCGTGCTCGGCACGGTCGAGTCGTCGGATGGACGCCAGCTCGTCGTCGCAGACGTGCCGGGGCTGATCGAGGGAGCGAGCGAAGGGGTCGGGCTCGGCCACGAGTTCCTCGCGCACCTCGAGCGGGCGCGGATGCTGATCCACGTGATCGATGCCTCCGGCGACATCGAGGCGCAGTGGCGGACGATCGACACCGAGCTTGCCGCCTACGGCGCCGGGCTCGACGAGCGAGCGCAGATCGTCGTCCTCAACAAGATCGACATTGCTCCCGATCCGGTCTTCCCGGTCGACGACCCGCGAGTTGTCGCGGTGTTCCCGATCTCGTGCGCGACGGGGGCGGGGCTCGACGACCTGCGCAAGC
>CAIYXH010000203.1 GCA_903930195.1 uncultured Actinomycetes bacterium
CCGACGAGGTGGCCGCCATCATCGCAGCACAGAGGAGAGAAGACTAGTGGACAAGCCCCGCATCGACGAGTTGCTGCCCCACGCGGACGGCTCTCGCTACGCGCTGGTCATGATCGCCGCCCAGCGCGCGCGGCAGATCAACAACTACCACCACCAGCTCGGTGAGGGCACGTTCGACGAGTTCCCGCCGCCGCTTGTGGAGTCCCGCTCCAAGAACTACCTGACGATGTCCCTCGAGGAAGTTGCCGAGGGCAAGATCGCTTACGACTACAGCGCTCGTCGCTGATCGTCGTTTCGTGACGGCCCGCACTCCGGGCACAATCTCCGAAGGATGAAGGTTCTGCTTGGTGTGACCGGTGGGATCGCCGCCTACAAGGCGTGCGATCTCACCCGTCTGCTCGTGCGCGCCGGCCATGACGTCGTCCCGCTCGTCACGCCGGGCGCCGAGCGGTTCGTCGGCGCCGAGACGTTCCGCGCGCTCGCGCGGCGCCCGGCAGACGACGACGTCTACCTGCACCTGACGCGCGCCGACCTCCTCGTGATCGCGCCGTGCACGGCGAACACCCTTGCGAAGCTCGCCCACGGCCTCGCCGACAACGTCCTCACCGAGGCGGCGCTCGCCCATCGCGGGCCGGTCGTGGTCGCCCCGGCGATGAACCCGCGCATGTGGTCGCATCCGGCGACGCGCGGGAACGCCGAGACGCTCCGGGCGCGCGGCGTCGAGCTCGTCGGGCCCGATGAAGGCGAGACCGCCGAGGGCGAGTGGGGCGTCGGCCGGATGGCCGAGCCCGTCGACATCGCCGCACGCGTCGAGGCGCTCTTGGGACCGGGGAGCCTCGCCGGCCGCCGCGTGCTCGTCACTGCCGGCGGCACCCGCGAGCCGGTCGACGCTGTCCGCTTTCTCGGCAACCGCTCGTCGGGCCGGATGGGCGTCGCGCTTGCCGAGGAAGCTCGCCGCCGCGGTGCCGAGGTCGTCCTGCTCGCCGCGCATCTCGCGGTGCCCACACCGACGGGGATCGAGACCATCCCGACGCCGACCGCCGAGGCGATGCTCGACGCAGTCCTGGCGCTTCCCGATTTCGACGTCGCGCTGCTCGCCGCTGCGGTCGCCGACTACCGGCCTGCCACGGCGATCTCGGGGAAGCGGCGCAAGGACGACGGCGCTTGGGCACTCGAGCTCGAGCCGACGGTCGACATCGCCCGCTCGCTCGGCGCCCAGAAGACCGCCGGGCAGATCGTCGTTGCGTTCGGCGCCGAGCTCGGAGCCGACGGCCTCGCCCGCAAGCGCAGGATGCTCGACGAGAAGAACGTCGACCTCGTCGTCTTCAACGACGTCGGACGCACCGACATCGGGTTCGACAGCACCCAGAACGAGGTCGTGATCGTCGGCCGGGACGAGGAGGTTCCGGTCGCGAAGGCGACGAAGAGCACGATCGCCGCCGCCATCCTCGACCAGGTCGAACGCCTGTTGTGAGCGCGTACGAGCTCTTCCAGGAGGGTCGGGAGCGGCTCCGGAAGGGCATGGCTGCGCAGGCGACGGTGCCGCTCGAGAAGGCGAAGAAGCTCGAGCCTGACAAGGCGTCGATCCGCGAGAGCCTCGGGATCGCGTACTTCCGCCTGCGCCGATGGGAGGAGGCCGAGGCGGAGTTCCGGGCGGTGCTCGAGCTCTCGCCCGTCGACGACTACGCGCACTACGCCCTCGGCCGCACGCTCGAGCATCTCGGCCGGGCGGCCGAGGCGAACGGGCATTACAAGCTCGCGAGCACGATGGCGCCGGACCAGGAACACTACGCCGCCCGGATCCGCGACCTTGACCCCTGAGCAGGTCTAGAGGAGCTCGAGCCTTCCGGGCGGTGGGCGGAGCGAAAGCGACGAGCCGGCGAGCAGCGCCTCGGGAACCTCGAACGTCAACCAGCGCGCGAGCGTCGGGTTGCCGAGCACCTCGGCAACGCGGTCGAGCTCGTTGAGGCGGTCGCCGACGTTGTGCATGTCGCTCGCAACGAGGTGGCAGAGCTCCGCTGCGACGATCGCGTGCGCGGTCTGCTGCACCCGCCTGCCGAACCGTCCGAGGAGCGAGCCGGCGTTCACCTGGACGACGGTGCCGCTCTCGATCGGCGCGCGCAGCTGCTCGATGTCGCCGAGGATGCCGGGGCTTCGCTCGGGGTGCGCCAGCACGGGGATGATGCCGTCGCCCCGGAGCTCGAGGAGCGTCGTCGCGAACGAGAGCGGCAGGGCGGTGAACGGCGTCTCGACGAGGAGCAGCTGCGCGTTGCCACCGAGGCCGTGGGCGGCCCGTTCGGCGCCGTCGAGCCCTGCGAGTGTGGTGAAGTCGAGCTCGGCTCCGGGCAGCAGCTCGATCTCGATCCCCGCCGCAGCCACCGCCTCGCGGAGCTCGTCAAGGCGCGCAGCCGTCGTCTCCGGGCGCGTGAAATACGTGGGATTCACGTGAGGCGTCGCTGCGATCGTGCGCACCCCGAGGCGATGCGCGTCGGCGACGAGGGCGACGGCGGCCTCGAGGTCGCGCGGGCCGTCGTCGACAGCCGGGAGAATGTGCGCGTGCAGATCGATCACCGCATCCATTCAAGCGAGGACGGGCGCCGCCGGTGAAGGCGGTCATTCAGCGCGTCTCCCGCGCGGCAGTCACCCCAGGCGGGTCGATCGGCCCCGGGCTCTGCATCCTGCTCGGCGTCGCGGCAGGCGACACCGCAGCCGATGCCGACGCGCTTGCGGCGAAGATCGCCCGACTCCGGATCTTCGCCGGCGAGGATGGGCGCTTCGACCGCTCGCTCCTCGACACGGGCGGCGCAGCGCTCGTCGTCTCGCAGTTCACGCTCCTCGCGGACACCCGCAAGGGGAACCGCCCGAGCTTCGCCGACGCAGCGCGTCCGGAGGAGGCCGAGCCGCTCTACGAGGGGTTCGTCACCGCGCTGCGCGACGCGGGGGTGGCCGTCGAGACGGGCGTGTTCGGGGCCCGGATGGAGGTCGAGCTCGTCAACGACGGCCCTGTCACGATCGTCCTCGGCGCCGACCAGGCGGGGTAGGCCGAACGGCCTAGCCGCTGCTATCCTTTTGTCACCACATTTCGTGTAGGTCGAAATGGGCGCGTTGCGCCCATTTTTTATGGTCGGGCGAGTGTGGCACAGCACACATGCAGACCAAAGTCCTCACCCAAGCCAGCGAACGCGACCTCTATCGCGCGATCGCACGCACCGTCACGACCGCGCTGCCCGATGTCGAGGTGCTCGCGCTCGAGGTTGAGGGGAACGACCGGTTCTGTGTGTTCGTCGACCATCCGGGCGGCGTCGACCACGCGCTCTGCGAGCGCGTGACGGCGGCGCTGCGCGACTACCTCGAGGAGTACTCCGTCGAGGTCTCGTCGCCGGGCTCCGAGCCGCCGGTTCGGACCGAGGAGCACTTTCGTCGCGCGATCGGCCGTGCCGTTCGCGTGAAGACCTCCGACCGGCGGTATCGCGGAGCCATCACCGCCGCCGGGACGACGTCGTTCATGCTCGTGACCGAGGCCGGCACGCCGGCTGACATACCGTACGACGCGATCGTGCGGGCCAACCTGATCGAAGAAGGGTAGGAAGCGATGACCCAGGAAATCGTTGACGCCGTACGCGAGATCGAGCGCGAGAAGGGCATCGAGACCGGCATGCTCGTGGCCGCGCTCGAAGACGCACTGCTTGCGGCCTACAAGAAGACGCCCGGCGCGACCCGTCATGCGACGGTCGAGCTCGACGAGGGCGGCGACTTCCGGGTCTTCTCGATCGACCTTCCCGAAGATCTCGAGGTCAGGCTGCTCGACGAGGCCCGCGAGCGTGCGCTCGACGAGCTCGAGCGCCTCGAGGAGGAGACGGGGGAGAAGAACCACACGCTCCTCTCCGACGACGACCTCGACCTCGACTGGTCGGAGGTGCCCGAGGAGCTCGTTCAGCGCGAGGACGTGACGCCCGACAACTTCGGCCACATCGCCGCGCAGACGGCGAAGCAGGTCATCCTGCAGCGCATCCGCGAGGCCGCGCGCGAGATGATGTACGACGAGTACATCGACCGCGTCAGCGAGGTCGTCACCGGCATCGTCCAGCAGGCAGGCGACCGCAACAACGTCCTCGTCGACCTCGGCAAGGTCGAGGCGCTGCTGCCGCGCTCCGAGCAGGTCGACGGCGAGCGCTACGAGCAGGGCTCCCGGATCAAGGCCGTGATCACCGAGGTGCGCACCGGAACGAAGGGTCCGCAGGTCATCCTCTCGCGCCGCGATCCCGAGCTGATCAAGACGCTGTTCGAGCTCGAGGTGCCCGAGATCGCCGACGGCCTCGTCGAGATCCGCGGCGTCGCCCGCGAGCCGGGGTACCGCTCCAAGATCGCCGTCGAGTCGCATGCCCAGGGCGTGGACCCCGTCGGCGCCTGCGTCGGCCCCCGCGGCTCGCGCGTCCGCATGGTCGTCTCCGAGCTCCGTGGCGAGAAGATCGACATCATCCCGTGGAACCCCGAGCCCGCGCGCTTCGTCGCGAAGGCGCTCTCGCCGGCCCGTGTCCGCGAGGTCTACCTCGACGACAACGCGAAGGAGGCGACGGTCGTCGTCCCCGACGACCAGCTCGCGCTCGCGATCGGCAAAGAGGGCATGAACGCGCGCCTCGCGCACCGGCTCACGGGCTGGAAGATCGACATCGTCAGCGACACGGAGTTCGCCCAGCAGGAGGCCACTGCGGCCTTCGGCGGCGACGGCGACGAGGAGAACGACGTCTCGGGCCGCTGCTCGGCGATCCTCGGCAACGGCAAGCTCTGTCCCAACGCGTCGCTTCCCGGCTCGAAGTACTGCGGCGTTCCCGACCACCAGGAGCTCGCGCTGCACGCGCCCGACGACGAGGTCAATCCGATCGTCGCCGAGGACGAGCCCGGGCTCGAGGCGATCGCTGACGTCACCGAGCCGGATTCGGCCACGTTCGATTC
>CAIYXH010000204.1 GCA_903930195.1 uncultured Actinomycetes bacterium
AGCTGCGCGCCGCGTTCGGCTTCGACGGGCCGACGCTCGTCTTCGCGGGCCGGCTCACGGCGCAGAAGTCCCTCGAGCTCGGGATCGAAGCTGCGCACCGCGCGGGGATCGCGCTCGCGATCGCCGGCGACGGCCCCGACCGGGCGGCGCTCGAGCGGCTCGGCCACGCGCGCTTCCTCGGCCCGCTTCCACGCGAGCGGGTCCTCGAGTTCTTCGCTGCGGGCGACGCTGGTCTCCTCTCGTCCTCGTGGGAGAACTTTCCGCACACCGTCGTCGAGACGCTTGCCGTCGGCACGCCGATGATCGCGACGCGCGTCGGCGGGGTCGGCGAGGTGGTGCACGACGGCGAGAACGGCCTGGTCGTCGAGTCGGGCGACCTTGACGGGCTCACGGCCGCGATCACGCGCTTCTTCTCCGACGCGGAGCTCGCCCAAGGGCTGCGCGACCGGGCGGTCGCCTCCGTCGTGCGCTACGCGCCGGAGCAGGTCTACGGCCAGCTGGAGCAGATCCTCCTGCACGCGGCGGGCGCATGAGCGCGAAGCCCCGTCTGCTGATGGTCGCGCGGATGCACTACGCGCTGCCGCTCTCCGAGAGCCTCGCGCGGAAGTTCGACGCCCTGCAGGAGCGCTTCGAGCTGCGGGTCCTCGCGGCCTCGAAGAGCGGCACGGCGGCTGACGACGGGGTCTTCCGCCTCGTTCCCTCCGCGGGCGCGCTCGACGCGGTCGTCTTCTACGCGCTGCTCCCGTTCCGGGTGCGGAGGCTCGTGCGGGAGTTCCGCCCCGACGCGATCATCGCCCAGAGCCCCTACGAGGCCGTGGCGCTGCGGCTCGCCCGGCCGCGAGCGAAGGTGATCGTCGAGGTGCACGGGGACTGGCGCACCCTCACCCGCCTCTACGGCTCCGGGCTGCGCCGCCTGGTCTCGCCGCTGGCCGACCGCGTTGCGCCGTTCGGGCTGCGCGGCGCCGACGCCGTGCGGACGCTCTCGCCCTATACCTCCTCGCTCGTGCGTGAGCTCGGGATCGAGCCGGCAGCCGAGTTCCTCACCTTCTCCGATCTCGGCCGCTTCGTCGAGCGCGCGCCCACGCCGCTGCCGGAGGAGCCATCCGGGCTCTTCATCGGTGTGCTCGAGCGCTACAAGAACGTCGACGGCCTCGCGAACGCGTGGCGCACCGCAGCGCCGCAGGTCGCCGGCGCTCCGCTGCATCTCGTCGGCGACGGCACCGACCGGGCCGTGGTCGAGCGCCTCGTCGCCGACATGCCTGCGCAGACCACCTGGCGGCGACGGCTCGACGCCGAAGCGGTCGCGGCCGCGCTCGACGAGGCGACGTTCCTGGTGCTCCCGTCGCGCAGCGAGGGGCTCGGCCGCGTGCTCGTCGAGGCCTTCCTGCGCGGTCGTCCAGCGATCGGGATGGCGGTCGGCGGGATCCGCGACGTGATCGACCACGACGTCAACGGCCTGCTCGTCTCGAGCGACACGGAGCTCGCAGCCGCGCTCGTGCGGCTCCTGACCGACCCGGCGCTGGCGGCCCGGCTCGCCGAAGGTGCGAAGTCCAGCGCCGACCGGTGGTACGCGACCCCGGAGGAGTTTGCCGACAGGCTCGACGACCTCGTCCGGCGTACACTCGACGCGTCATGACCGCGCAGCAGGCCAAGCAGATCGTCAAGAACGCGCTCTATCGCACGATCGGGGAGACGTCGACGGCGCTTCGGCTCGGCCTCAACGGGGCGACCACCCTGCGGGTGCTCATGTACCACAAGATCAACGACATCCCGGACAACCCGACGACGGTTCCGGTCGGTCGGTTCGACGAACAGCTCGCCCAGCTCGGGGAGCTCGGGTACACGGTCGTGGGGCTCGACGCGGTGCTCGACCATTACACGCTCGGAACGCCGCTCCCCGAGCGTGCCGTGCTGATCACCTTCGACGACGGCTACCACGACATCCTCCAGAACGCGCTGCCCGTGCTCACGAAGCACAACTGCCCGGCCGTGATCTTCGTCCCGGTCGCCTACATGGAGGACCGCACGCCGCTGCCACACGAGATGCGACTCGTCGAGCGCGGTGTCAGCAATCCGACCCTCGATTGGGGCCTCATGCGCGAGCTCGACGCCGGTGGCGTCCGGGTCGAGTCCCACGGGATCGCCCACCGGCCACTCGCCGACGTCTCGCTCGACGAGTCCGTGCGCGAGATCGCCGTCTCGAAGCTGAAGCTCGAGGAGAAGCTCGGGCGCCCGGTCCGGTCCTACGCCTACGTGAAGGGCTCCGAGGCGCACTTCCATCCGGTGCACGAGAGCCTGCTCAAGCAGGCCGGCTACGAGGTTGCCTTCACCTCGATCTCGCGGGCGAACACGGCTGCGACGAACCCCTTCCGGCTCGGCCGCTACAACGTCGAGCCCTACCCGTCGCGGACATTCGAGCTCGTCCTCGAGGGTGCGTGCGACCTGATCGCGATCAAGGACACGGTCGCCGGCACCCACGCGCGCCGCATCTTCAACCAGGCGCTCGGAACCTCGACGCGGTAGCGCGACCCGTTGCGAATCGTCGAGTACGACGCGGCGCGGCGCGGCGACCTGGCCGGTCTGATGCGCCGCGTCTGGGGGGCGCAGGACGAGGACGAGCTCGCCTGGTTCCACGAGCGCAACCCGGTGCGGCCCTCCTCGGTGCTCCTGGGTGAGGAGGACGGGACGGTCGTCGCCTCGGTTGCGGTCAGCTTCATGCGTGTCGTCGTCGGTGGTGAGACCGTCCTTGTCGGACAGGCCGTCCGGCTCGCGACCGATCCCGCCTACGCGGGGCGGGGCTTCTTCGTCGAGCTGCAGCGCGCGAGCGAGGAGCGGGCACGCGCGCTCGGCGCGCGCTTCCTCGTGGTCGTGCCGAATGCCGCGTCGACTCCGATTCTGCGCGGCCGGCTCGGCTGGAGCCCGCTCGCGCCGCTGCGTATCTGGGCTCGCCCGACGCCGACACCTGAGCGTGGCGCGACGGTGCCCCGCTTCTCGGCAGCCGTCGGGGACGCGCCCACCGAGGGCTGCGTCGTCCGCGACGCAGCGTGGCTCGACTGGCGCTTCGCCGACGGCCCGCGCCGCTACACCCTCGTCGAGCGCGATGGCGGCTACGCGGCTGTCGGCCGCCGCGGCCGCATCTCCACGGTGGCCGCAGTCGGCGGCGGCCTCGTGCGCCCGGCGACGGCCGCCGCGGGGCCTCCCGTCGCGATCGCTGCGCCCCGCGACGCCGACCGTGGCCGCTTCGCACGGCTCGGCTGGGTGCCGACGCCGCGGACGCTCACGGTGCTCGGCACGTCGCTCGATCCGGCGTTCGCGCTGCCGCCGAAGCTCCAGCTCGAGCTCGGAGACCTCGACTTCCTGTGAGCCGCCTCGTCTTCGTCACCCAGCAGGTCGATCCGCAGCACCCCGCGCTCGCCGCGACGGTGCCGAAGCTGCACGCGCTCGCCCGGCGCTTCGACGAGGTCGTCGTGCTCGCGGACGGCGCGGTCGACGGCGTTCTTCCGGAGAACTGCCGCGTGCGCCTGTTCGGTTCGCCCAACCGGGTGAGGCGTGGACGGCGCTACCTCGGCGCGCTCGCGGCCGAGCTCGGTGAGCGGCCGGACGGCGTGCTCGTGCACATGGTCCCGCTGCTTGCGGTGCTGGCCGCGCCGCTCGTCCGGCCGCGCCGGGTGCCGCTCCTCCTCTGGTTCACGCACTGGCGCCGTTCGCGCACCCTCGAGCTTGCCGAGCGAATGGTGACCACCGTGCTCACGGTGGATCGCCGATCGTTTCCCCTGGCGTCGCACAAGGTCGTTCCCATCGGGCACGGCATCGACCTCGCCGGCTTTCCCTGCCTCGCGCGCGAGCCGGGCCCACGCCTGCGCGCGCTCGCGCTCGGGCGCACGTCGCCGGCGAAGGGATACGAGACGATCGTGCGCGGCGCGCAGCTCGCCGGTGCCGAGCTCACCCTCTGCGGGCCGTCGCTCACCGTCGAGGAGCGCGCAGAGCGGGCCCGGCTCGAGGCGCTCGGCGTCTCGGTCGGTGACGCCGTCCCGTACGCTTCCGTCCCCGGTCTGCTGATGCGAAACGACGTGCTGGTCAACAACATGCGCGAGGGCGCGCTCGACAAGGTCGTCTACGAGGCGGCCGCTACGTGCATGCCCGTGCTCGCCTCGAACAGTGGCTTCGACGATGTGCTTCCGCCCGAGCTCCGGTTCGACCGTGACGATCCGGCCGACCTCGCGGCGAAGCTGACGGCGCTCGAGCACGTCGACCGCGCGGCGCTGGGCGCACAGCTGCGTGCCGCGGTCGAGGCCCGCCACTCCGTCGAGCACTGGGCCGACGAGGTCGCGCGGGCGGTCGCAAGATGATCGTCCTCCACGCCCAGAAGGTCTCCGGCATCTCCGGCTCCGAGGCCCATCTCCTGCAGCTCCTGCCCGACCTCAAGGCCCGCGGCTGGGACATCCGCTTCCTGATGCTGCACGAGCACGAGCCCGGCGCCTGGGAGTTCGCCCGGGAGCTCGAGGCGGGCGGCATTCCGGTCGACGGGATTCCGATGCGCACCGACGTCGACCCGGTGACCTTCGCCCGGGTACTCGCGTATCTCACCAACAAGCAGCCGACCATCCTGCACACGCATCTCGTCCACGCCGACGCCTACGGGCAGACGGCGGGCATGGTCGCGGGCATCCCGCTCCGCCTCTCGACCAAGCACGGCTTCAACGAGTTCCGCGAGGGACGCATCTTCGCCCTCGGCGACCGCGCGATCGGCGCGCTCGCCCACCGGCAGATCGCGATCTCGCGCGGCCTCGCCCGCTACCTGGCCGAGACCGAGGGCTTCGCGGAGTCGGACTTCGAGATCGTCCACTACGGGATCGCGCCCGGCCCGGAGCCCGCGCCCTACACCGATCCGGCGCCGCGGTTTCTCTGCGTCGGCCGGCTGATCCCGATCAAGGGCCACGTTGTGCTGTTGCGCGCCTTCCGGCAGGTGCTCGACGCTCGTCCCGACGCACGGCTCGACATCGCCGGCCGCGGCGTGCTCGAGCATGGCCTCAAGGATCTCGCCCGCGAGCTCGACCTCGGCCACGCCGTCCGCTTCCTCGGTCATGTGAACCCGGTGAAGGCGTCGATCGAAGGCAGCCTGGCGATGGTCGTCCCCTCGCTTGGCGAGGGCTTTGGCATGGTCGCGCTCGAGGCCATGGAGCGCAGGCGCCCGGTGATCGCCGCGGCGATCGGCGGCCTCGAGGACATCGTGCGTGAGGGTGAGACCGGGCTGCTCGTTCCCCCGGGAGAGGCAGATCCGCTCGCCGAGGCGATGCTGCGGCTTGCGGCCGACCCGGCGTCGGCGAACGCCATGGGGCAGGCGGCCCGCGAGCGTGCTCTCGAGCGCTTCCCGGAGTTCCGCTGCGCCGAGCGGACGGAAGAGGTCTACGAGTACTGGCTCGACGTGCGCCGCTTGAGCGGCGAGAGGCGCGACAGCCTCGGGATGACCCAGCGCTCGAGCGCGGCGGCTGCGAGCAGCGCCAGCACGAAGTCCCACGGCACCCTGTAGCGGGTCGTCCCGGCGAAGACCCAGGCGGCCAGGGTCTCGTACACCGCGAACCCGATCGCCATCAGCCGAAAGATGTATGGCACGGCGAAGAGCCCGGCGAGCGCGAGCGCGTAGAGGATGCTCACCCAGATCGGCTCCGCGAACTGGCGCAGGGTCGAGTTGCCGCCGCTGCCGTCGCCGTTGTCGACGAGGACACGCGGATCCCACATCATCTGCGTTGCTTGCACCATCAGCTTCGCCTTGCCGCCCGGATGGTGCTCGACCCACTTCTCGGCGAGATGCGTGTAGACGCGCTCCTGCGTGCACTCGTTGATCGGCGCCTTGACACCGGTCTGGTCGTAGAGGACGCCGGCCTCCTGCGGCGTGTACCAGGCGAGCGGCCGCGGGTTCTGGGCGCGCTGGGGAATGTCGTGCGCGCTGTCGTCGGTGACGTCGTCGATCCAGAGGCCGCTGCGCAGGGTCCGGTAGGTGTCGGCGTTGTTCGCTTTCCAGAGGGCGCGGCCGTCGGTCGTGATCGCGAAGCAGCCGACCTCGACCTTGTTGCGGATGACCCAGGGCGAGATCACCACGATCGCGAGGATCGGCACGGCGAGGGCGGCGATCCAGCCCGCGCGGCGCCAGAGCAGGAAGAGCGCGAAGAGGACGGGGAGTGCGGCGAGCCGGGCGTTCGAGAGGATCCCGAGCCCGGTCGCGACGCCGAGCCACGCTGCCGGGGCGAGGCGCGCCGAGCGGCCGGCCGCCAGCACGAGCGCGAACATCGCGGCGCCGATCACCTGGTCGAGGATCTCGCGGTTCGCATGGAGGTCGTGCCAGACGAGGTACGGCTGCAGCGTCGAGATTGCCGCGCCGAGGACCCCGATGCGCGCCGAGAGGTTCTGCCGCCCGATCTCGTAGACGAGGATCGCGGTGATGCCCGCGATCACGATCTGGACGCTGCTGAACGACCACCAGTGGTGGCCGAGGATCCAGTAGACGACGATCAGGAACCAGCCGTAGAGCGGCTGGGTGTAGGCGCTGGGCTTGCCCGGGATGTAGCCGAACGTGCCCGTCTTGAGGAAGACGCGGGCAAGGATGTCCGACTTCTCGGGGTCGACGAAGAGCGCGCCGCGCTCGTGCGCCGCGATCAGCACGCGCGGGACGATCGCGATCGCCGCGACGAGGGCGTAGGCGCGCCTCCGGGTCATGGCGAAGCCTCGATGTGGATCCGCTGCCACAGCTCAAGCATGCACAGACACCACAGACGGTGTCCGTGGTCACTGACGCCGTCGGCGTGCTCGCGGAGGAGTCGTTCCAGCTCGGAGCGGCGGAAGAGACCCCGGTCGCGGTCGAGGAGCAGCTCGCGCGAGCGCTCGCGCAGGTCCTCGCGGAACCAGCGGTCGAGGGGCACGCCGAAGCCCGTCTTGCTGCGCCCCGTGGTCTCGGGCGGCAGGTCGGCGGCGAACGCGGCGCGCAGCGCGCGCTTGCCGAAGGCGAGCTCGGGCGGGAGCGCGAGCCCGAGCTCGACCACGCGGTGGTCGAGGAATGGCGCGCGGAGCTCCAGCGAGACGGCCATCGAGGCGATGTCGGCCTTCGGCAGCACGTCGCCCGGGAGGTAGGTCTCGAGGTCGATCCGGCGCAGGTCGGCCTCCGCCGGGAGCCAGCGCTCGATCGCGTGCGCGTGTGCCTCGTCGCTCCAGAGTCGGCGGCGGAGCGCGAGCGGGAAGATCTCGACGAGGCGGCCGTAGCGCGTCGCGGGCGACATGGCGGCGACCTCGAGGAAGCGGCGGGCGCGGAACGGGGTGGAGCGGGGCTCGCGCCGTCCAGCCGGGATCGCGCCGAGCGCCGCGGCGCCGAGCGCGGCAAGCGGCGTCGGGATCCGCCCGGCGAGCGTGTGCGCGCGGTAGCGCTCGTAGCCGCCGAAGACCTCGTCGC
>CAIYXH010000205.1 GCA_903930195.1 uncultured Actinomycetes bacterium
CGACGGGCTGGTCGTCCGGCCGCAGATCCCGGAGAGCGCCGATGCGAACGCGCACATCTACTACCTCCTGCTCCCGAGCCCGGAGGCGCGCGCCGCGTTCATCGCCGCGCTGGGCGCCGAGGGGATCCTCGCCGTGTTCCACTACGTCCCGCTGCACTCCTCGGAGGCGGGCAGGCGCATCGGACGGACGCACGGGCGTCTCTCGGTCACCGACGAGATGAGCGATCGCCTGGTCCGGCTCCCGCTCTGGCCGGATCTCACCGACGGCGAGATCGACCGCGTGATCCAGGCGACCGTCGCAGCCGTCTCATCTGAGCTCGTGGCGCGCTAGGGCACGGATGGCGAGCTCGACCGACTTCAAGCACGCGGCGGTGGAGCAGTGGACCGCAGATCCATGCGGACGGGTCGGCATGCCCGGCGAGCCAGGCTCGCGCGAGTACTTCGAGAGCCTCCTCGCCTCACGCCAGAGCTATGCGCCGTGGATGACCGAGATTCTCGGGTACGCCGAGACTGCCGGCCTCGACGTGCTCGACGTCGGCAGCGGGCAGGGCATCGACGTCGCGCTCTACAGCCGCGCCGGCGCACGCGCGACGGGTATCGATCTGACGCCGCGCCACGTCGAGCTCGCCCAGGCGCACCTCGCGGCGTTCGGACTCACCGGCACCGTCGTCGTCGGCGATGGCGAACAGCTCCCCTTCCCGGACGGCTCGTTCGACCGCGTCTCGTCGAATGGCGTGCTCCATCACACCCCCGACATGCCGGCGGCGCTCCGCGAGATCCTCCGCGTGCTGCGCCCGGGCGGCGAGGCTCGGATCATCGTCTACAACCGGCGCTCGTTCCACTACTGGCTCACGCAGGTGCTCTGGCACGGCCTCGTGCGCGGACGGCTGCTGCGGGTCGGCTCCGTCGAGCGCGTCATGTCCGAGACGGTCGAGTTCAGCTCGATCGGCGCGCGGCCGCTCGTCAAGGCATACACGCCCGGCGAGTGCGCGGCGATGCTGCGCGACGCAGGGTTCGCCGACGTGACGGTCACGGTGCGGCACTTCCGGCCAGAGGACACCCCGCCGACGAAGGCAATCGCAAGCCTCCCGGGCGGACACCACCTGCTCCCGGCGCGGCTCCTCGAGCGGCTCGTGCGGCTCGGCGGCTGGTACGTCGTCGCGAACGGCCGCAAACGCGCCTAGCCGACATGACCCGCGTGTCGCCGTCCACCCTTCGGAGAGCACTCCGCAAGCCGCCCCATGTCATCGCACGCCGGATGGCCGACGAGGTTGCGCGAGAGCTCGAGCGGATTCGCGCACCCCGGCGGGCCGCCCGCAGGACGATCGCCCACGTCCTCCGCGACGGCGGGGACGCGACGCTCGACACGGCCTGGGCCCGGCTCGCCGCCCGCCCGTATCCGGCCTGGACGGAGCGGCTCGACACGGCCGAGGTCGAGCGACTCTGTCCGGGCGAGCCGGCCCGCGTGCTCGCAGCCGCGGTGCACGTCCTCGAACGCCGGGTCGATCTGCTCGGGTCGGGACCGACGAGCCTCGGATGTCCGGTGGACTGGCTCTGCGACGTCAAGTCCGGGCGCCGGTGGGAACCCGCGTTCCACCGAGAGATCGCCTACGTCGACCTCACCGACTCGAGCGACGTGAAGGTGTCGTGGGAACTCTCGCGGCTCCAGTGGGCGATCCCCGCCGGGCAGGCGTATCTCCTGACCGGGGACGAACGCTACGCCGAGGCGGTCCGGGACCTGCTCGACGAGTGGATCGAGGGCAACCCGTACGCGCTGACCGTCAACTGGTCATGCACGATGGACGTCGCGCTGCGGATCCTCAGCTGGACCTGGTTCTTCCACGTCTTCGCCGGCAGCGCAGCCTGGACGGACGAAGGCTTCCGAGCGCGGTTCCTGGTCGCCCTCGACCTCCACGCCGACTTCACGCAGCGCAACCTCGAGCGCTCCGACATCAACGGGAACCACTACACGGCAGACGCCGCAGGGCTCGTGTTCGCCGGCCTCTTCTTCGGCGGGGACCGCGGCGACCGCTGGGCCGACGCAGGCTGGTCGATCCTCTCCCGCGAGCTCCCCCGTCAGGTCTATCCCGACGGCGTCGACTTCGAGGCGTCGACGGCGTACCACCGTCTCGTCAGCGAGCTGTTCTTCGCGCCCGCCCTCTACCGGGAGCGGACGGGCACGCCGACCCCCGCCGCCTACCGCGACCGGATGCTGGCGATGGGCCGGTTCGCCGCCGCCTACACGCGTCCCGACGGCACGACCCCGGCCTGGGGGGACGCCGACGACGGACGCGCGCTCCCGTTCGGGGGGCAGCCACTCGGCGATCACCGCTACCTCCCGGGGCTGATCGGCAGCGTGTGGGCGAACGAGACGCTCGCCCGGTCGTTTCCGGGCCCGCATGCGGAACAGCTCTGGTGGCTCGGCCCGGACGAGGCGGTCGCGCCCGGGCCCGCCTCACCACGCGAGCCGGCTGCGTTCCCCGACAGCGGCTTCTACGTGCTCCAGGGGCCGCGCGACCACGTGTTCGTCGACGCCGGCCCGGTCGGCCTCGCCGGACGGGGCGGGCACGGGCACAACGACTGCCTCGGGTTCGAGGCCTGGCTCGACGGCACGCCGCTGATCGTCGACGCCGGCACCTACGTCTACACCGCGTCACCGGAGTGGCGCAACCGCTTTCGGAGCACTGCGTTCCATGCCACCCCACAGGTGGACGGAGAGGAGCAGAACCGCTTCGTCCGACCCGACTGGCTCTGGAGCCTGACCTACGACGCCGTGCCCGAGCTCCGTGACTGGAGCCCGAAGCAGGGCACACTCACCGCCGCGCACGCCGGCTTCCTGCGCCTCGCGCACGGCGTCCGGCCGGTTCGGACCTTCAACCTCGACCGGACCTCGCACCAGCTCGAAGTCACCGACCGGTTCGAAGGCGACGGAGACCACGAGGTGCGCGTGCCATACGGCCTCCCGCCGGGCGCCGAGGCAGAGGTGGTCGAAGCCGGCGTCCTGCTCCTTCGCCTCCCCGGCGGCACGTTCAGGCTGCGCTATACGGATCCATCCGCCTGGGAGGCCACGGTCGAGGACGGCTGGCTCTCGCCCTCGTACGGCGTCAAAACGCCGCGCCGCGTCGTCGTCTTCCGGCGCTCAGGCCCGCTCGAGCCGCTCTCCGTCACGTTCCACCCCGACCCGCTGCCCGCGCCATGATCGCCGCGCTCACCGTCTCACCGCTCTCGAACCGGTACCGCGCCGAGCTCGAAGCGCTGCTCGGCGAGGCTCCCCGCTATCTGAGCCTGCCCGATCTGCGGCGCACCGGGCCGGCGACGCTGCTGCGCACGCTCCGGACGCTCGGGCCGCACGTCGTCCTGCCGGTCGAGGACGAGAGCGCGCTCGTGCTCCTCCCCGTGCTCGAGATCCTTGCGATGGTCTCGAACGCGCGCACGATCGAGGTGATCGAGCCCGGCCTCGTCCGCCGCGCAGTCACGCGCCGCCAGGCCGGACGGGCGTTGTTCGCGCTCGGCTGGGCAACCCTGCTGTGCCGCCTGGCGATTCGAAGGACACGCGCGGAGCTGGCCCGGCTCCTCGCCGAGCCGCGCGCCACCAGTCGCCCGAACGGCCACCGGCGCATCGTGTTCGCGAACGGGAACCTGTGGTTCGGGGTCAAGACCGGTGGCTCGATCGGCCACATCGCCGGGGTCGTGAACAGCCTGGCGCGCAAGGGCTTCCACGTCGACTACGCCGGGCTCACGCCTCCGCTCCTCGTCGCGCCCGAGGTCGGCGTCACTCCGATCGCGGCACCCACGGCCTTCGGGCTTCCGACCGAGGCCAACTACTACCGGTTCAACGCGGCCATGGCCGACCGGCTCGTGGAGCTGCTCGCCACGCCGACGCGGTTCCTCTACCAGCGGATGTCGATCGGGAACTACGCAGGAGTTATCGCGTCACGCCGCAGCGGTGTCCCGCTCGTCCTCGAGTACAACGGCTCCGAGGTCTGGGCGGCGGAGCACTGGGGCTCCTCCCTCCGCTACGCGGAGCTCGCGCGCGCCGCCGAGGACGTCTGTATCCGGCACGCGTCTCTCATCGTCACGATCTCCGAGGTTCTCCGCGACGAGCTGCTCGCGCGCGGGGTCGAGGCGGAGCGTGTCGTCTGGTACCCGAACTGCGTCGACCCCGCCGTCTTCGATCCTTTCCGCTACGACGACGCCGAGCGTGCGGCGCTGCGCGCGGAGCTCGAGCTCCCGGCAGATGCACTGGTGACGACGTTCGTCGGCACGTTCGGCGCCTGGCACGGGGCCGAGGTCCTCGCCCAGGCAATCGTGCAGCTGGTCGACCACAGCCACCCGCTGCTCGAGGCACAGCGCGCGCGGTTCCTGTTCGTCGGCGACGGGCTCCGGATGCCCGCCGTGCGCACGCTGCTGGACCGCGAGCCGTATCGCTCCTTCGTCGCGTTCGCCGGCCTCGTGCCCCAGAACGAGGCACCGCTCCACCTCGCCGCGTCGGACATCCTCGTCTCACCCCACGTCCCCAATCCGGACGGGAGCCCGTTTTTCGGCTCGCCGACCAAGCTGTTCGAGTACATGGCGATGGGAAAGCCGATCGTCGCCTCGGCGCTCGACCAGATCGCCGCCGTACTGGCGCCCGGGCTTGATGCCGCGATGCCGCCGGACGAGTCCCCCGAGACAGACGATCCGCACTGCGCGGTGCTGTGCCGTCCAGGAGCTGTGGCCGAGCTGTCGGCCGGGATCGCCTTCCTGCTCGAGCGGGCGGACTGGCGCGAGACGCTGGGTCGCAACGCACGGGCGCGGACACTCGACCGCTACATCTGGGACCGCCACGTCGAGACGATCCTCGCCGGCGTCGATCGCGTCCTCCCTCCCGCGAGCTAGACGCGCGCGACCGTGTCGGCGAGCACTTGCTCCAGACGGCCCGCCTGCACCGAGCGAAGCCGCGTCCGCGCGAACTCGCGCCCGCGCTGACCCATTGCGGTCGCCTCCTCCGGGTGATCGGCCAGCCACCGGACACCCTCGGCCAGAGCCTCGGGATTCTCCGGCGGCACAGCGAGACCGCCACCGACGAGGTTGAGGAGCCGGGCCGATTCACCGGCGGCGGCGAGGAGCACGGGCCGACCCACCGCCATGAAGTCGATCATCTTCGACGGAACGAAATCGCGGAAGGTCTCGTGTCCTGACAGCGAGACCAGCAGCGCGTCGCTCGCCGCGAGCGCCGGCACGATCTGATGCACCGGGATCTGGGGCACGAACAACACGTTGTCGAGCCCGCGCCGTTCGGCATCGGCCATCAACGCCGCCTTGACCGGCCCCTCGCCGATCAAGGCGAACGCCGCGAAGCCCTGCAGCCGCTCGGCCGCGTCGAGCACCGCGGGGAGGGCCTGCGCGATCCCGAGCGTGCCGGCGAACGTGACCACGAAACGGTCGGGAGGCAGCCCGAGCGCGGCGCGATCGAGCGTTGCCGGGACCTCGAAGAAGTGCTCGAGCGTGCCGTTCGGGATGTGCGAGGTCGTGCCGAGGCCCCGCACGCGGTCGATGTGCTTGCAGAATGGCTTGGTCACCGCGACGACCTCCGACGCGCCGCGGTAGAGCGTCCGCTCGAGGCGCTCCGCGACGCGCAGCGTCGGGCCTTCGGAGATCTGATCGAGGCTCACGGCTGCGGCCGGCCAGAGATCGCGGACGTCGAGGACGAGCGGGGCCCGCTTCAGCCGGGCGAGCGCAAGCCCGGCGAAGCCGGCGAAGAGCGGCGGCGTCGTCGCGACGACGACGTCGATCTCGCCGATTCGGGTGGCTGCCGCCGTCGCGAGCATCATGTACGACAGGTAGAACGCCATGCGCGTCGCCTGGGTCTTCTCCGGCGACACCCGCACCCAGACCCGGAGGACGCGGTACGGGTTCGAGAAGTCGTCGACGAAGACCCTGCCGTGGAACTCGGGCGGGATGATCCCCGTCGGGTGGTTCGGGAACTCGGTCACGACCGTCACCTCGTGGCCGCGCTGGGCGAGATACTCGGCGAACGCCTGCATGCGCGACTGGGTCGCGCCGACCTCGGGCGGGAAGTACTGCGAGACGATCGCGACGCGAAGCGGCCGTTCGGCTCGCGCGACTGTCGCCGAGGCGGGCAGCATCGGCACGAGCGGGATCGGCACCTCACGCCGGCGGCGGACGCGCTCCGCCTCGGCCCTCTCGAGCAGCGACCGGTAGAGCTCGTCGATGTCGTCGACGAGCCGCGGCACCGAATAGCGGCCCGCGACGTGACGGCGCCCGGCGTCGCCCATGCTGCGGCGGAGCTCTGGATCGCGCGCGAGCTCGGCGAGGCGCTCGGCGATGGCCTCGACGTCCTCCGCCGGCACGAGAAAGCCCGTCTCTCCTTCGACGACGACGTCGGAGACGCCTCCGACATCCGTCGACACGGCCGGGAGCCCGGCTGCCTGAGCCTCGATGATCGACACCGGCGTACCCTCGTTCGCCGACGTCAGGACCGCGGCGTCGGCGGCGGCGTAGATCGGCCCCACCTCGGCGAGGTAGCCCAGGAACCGACAGTCCCCGGCGATCCCGAGCTCGTCGGCGAGCTGCTCGAGGTCGGCGCGGAGCGGACCGTCCCCGACCAGGACCAGCGACGCCTCGACGCCGGAGCGGCGCAGGTGCGCGAAGGCACGCAGGAGAATGTCGGCGCGCTTGATCTCCGTCATCCGCCCGAGCCAGGCCACGACGAACCCGTCAGGCGGGAGCCCGAGCGCTGCGCGAACGTCGGCACGAGCACCGGGCGGCGCTGCCGTCCGGCCCTCCAGGTCAAGGCCGAGCCGGATCACGGAGATGCGTTCGGCCGGCGCGATCTGGTACCGCACGAGGTCGTCGCGCACCTCGTCGCTGACCGCGATCAACGCGTCCGTGTGACGCGCGAGCCGGCGTTCGACCGTCTGAAACGCGCGCGTCATCCCAGGCCCGAAGTAGCCGCGCAGCACGTGGCCGTGAAACGTGTGGACGACAGCCGGCGGCCGCGCCGATCCCGACAGCGCCGCCGCCGTCCGCCCCAGCGCACCGGCCTTCGCTGTGTGCGTATGGAGGACGTGCGGCCGAAGCTCCCGGATCAGACGCCGCAGCTCCGCCACGGCGGCCGCGTCGGCGGCGGGCGAGATCTCTCGCTGCAGCTCGGGGAGGTAGAGCGGCGTGACCCCCAGGTCACGAGCCACGTACTCCATGGATCCCTCGCCGTCACCGATGCTGCCGGCGACGAGCGTGGTGTCGTAGCCTCGCTCTTCGAGGTACCGGGTGAGGTAGGAGACGTGGAGCGCCGGCCCACCGACATTGAGGCGGGCGATGACGCGCAGCACGCGGATCGGCTCGTCCACGGGGCGATCCTAGCGGCCGAACTCAGGCACGACGTCTCAGCCGCAATGTCTGCCGGGCCGGCAACGGACCCTCGTACGCGTAGCGGAGAACCTCGATCTCGACTCGCTCGCCCAGCCGTTCGGAGAGCCAACCTGCGTCCGTCACGGAGGGCTCCGGTGTGATCGAGACACGCGCGCGCGCACCCGGCGCAAGCGGAAGCGCCCACTCGAGCCGGTGCCTTCCAGGGCCGCTGACATGATCGTCCACGGTCACTTCGGCTGCCGTCCAGGCGATCTCCCGGCGCTGGACGATGCCGCCGCCGAGCTCGGCTTCCGCAACCAGCAGACCGGGCTCCGCCGCGAGCAGGCGTGTCTGCGGCAACGGACCGGCACGAAACGCGCCCCACGGCTCGAACTGGTCGCGGCCGTCAACGCGGAGCGCCGCGTGCGCCGCCGTGCCGCGGAACGCGTCCCGCTCGGGACCCGCTTCGTACGTGAACGTCCCCGGGTCGACGACGACCGGCAGCCCATCCCACCAGAGCTGGAAGCCGAGCGCGTCCGCGTGGGCATGCGCCGGCAGGAAAGCGGGCGCCAGTGGACCGCAGCGGAACGCAAGCCACAGGCCATCCTCCCGCACGAGCGCAAGCCCCGAGTCGCGGAGCGCCGTCACGCCGGCGGACGAGACCGGCAGCTCGAGGACCGGCACTGCATCGAGCCAGCCGTCGTTGACGAGCGGGGGATGGCCGTCCGGGCGGCGGACGGCCGCCGACCAGGCACGCATCCGCTCGATCGCCTCGCCCACATCCGACCGGGGCACGGCGGCCTGCACCTCGAGCAGGTCGCGGAGGACCACGAGCTGGTACACCGGGCTCCGCTCGTAGTGCCCGCCGTCGGGCAGCACCTGCTCGGGGAGCTCGCGCGTCAGGAGGTCGAGCCCGTGCCGCAGCAGCCCGTCGTCCGCGAACGCGACGCCGCCGAGGACGAGCGCGCGCGCGTTCCGGATCACGTGGTTTCCGAGGATGTCGTCCTCGACGTTGCCTCGGAGGTGTCCGAGCTGGTGCCAGAGGCTGACGGAGACCCGCTCCGAGCCGAGGGCCGGCTCGAGCGTGAGCGCGGCGATCCAGTTGCCAACCCGCGTGGACAACGGGTACGGGTGCCAGGGATCGCCCGGCCGGGCCGGATGCTCGTCGATCCAGCGCTCGAGCAGCGCATGCGCCCGGTCGACCTCACCCGCCCGAGCGGCCGCCAGGACGTCGTCACCGTACTGCGCGTGGAACTGGCCCAGACGAGTACCGGGGTTCGGCCTGTCACCCTCGGCGAACGCCGCCGACCGCCAGAGGGTCGCAGCTGCCGTGACCGGGGCAACGCGCCGCGGCGGCAGGCCACCGGGGAAGCGCCGGCGCCGCAGTGGGCGGAGCAGGCGCGCGACGGCCTGGCGGCGGCGAATCGTCCGGGCGGCGTGCAGGTAGAGACCGAAGCGCGTCACCGGTCTCTCCCACACAGCGCGGCGCTCAAGGCCGCGCGGTGATGCCGACGAACCAGCCGAACCTGTCGGCCAGCCCCGCGAGGGGCCCGGCAACGCGCCGGTCGTACGGAGTGACGAACCGGCGGTACGACACCTCGGAGAAGCCTGCACAAAGCCGCTCGAGCTCCGTCTGGGTGTAGGCCTTCGTCCCCGGACTCTCCATGTGCCGGGCGAGCAGCTCGGTTGGCGTGGCCCACGGCCGCCCGCGCAGCAGGCCGTAGCGACCCCAGACGCCGAGCGCGACCCACGAGCGTCGCGAGTAGAGCATGATCCGAGCCTCGCCGCCCGGCGCGACCAGCCGCCGTACCTCGTCGATCGCGCGCTGCGTCTCCGGCGTGTGGTCCAGGACACCCCACGAATAGACAAGGTCGAAGGAGCCGTCGGGGAACGGCAGCGCCTCGGCGTCGGCGGGGCGCAACTCGGCGCTCAGCCCTTCGAGTGCGAGCCGCTGCCGGACGAGGCCGACGCTGGCCTCGGTCAGATCGACGCCCGTTGCGACGGCGCCGGCACGGACGAAGCGGACAAAGTCCGTGCCGAGGCCGACGCCGACCTCGAGCACCCGCTTACCGCGCCAGCGGTCGAATGCCGCGAACGCCGGAATGAACGGCTCGAGCTCATCGCGGGTCCGCTCGACCTCGGCAAAGAACGCCTCGGTGCCCCACTCGGCCTCGGCAAGCTTGGCGCCACAGGGATCTGCCTCCCAGTGGCGCCTGACGTTCTCTTTCAGCGCCGACACGTCTCGACGCTAACAGACCTGCGCGTAGGTCTCAGTCAGTGCAGCGACCGCCGCCGGCCACGCGAACGCCTCGGCGGCGTGCGCCCGGGCAGCGGCGCCGACCCGCGCGCGCGTCCCGGCATCGCCGAGCAGCCACTCGACGGCCCCCCGCAGCCCCACCGCCTCGACCAAGACACCCGTGACTCCGTCCTCGATCGCATCGACAAGCCCGCCGACCCGCGTCGCGACCACCGGCCGGCCGAACGCCATCGCCTCCCGCGCCACGATGCCGTACCCCTCTCGCCGGGAGGGCACGCAGACGACAGCGGCCCGGGTGTAGTAGCCACCCATCTCGGCGGGGCGTACGAAGCCAACCGTCTCCGGCACCTGCGTCCGCAGCGGGCCGTCGCCGACGATGACGCGCGGCAAGCCCTCCGTCGCCTCGAGGAACTCGAGAATCCCCTTCTCTTCCGAGAGGCGGCCCGCGTAGAGCACGTGCGGCGGCTCGGCCGGGGGGCCGGGCTCCGGCGGGAGCTCGATGCCGTTCGGGATGGTGCGCACCTCGCGGGCGCCGAGACCGCGCGCGGCCTCGGCGAGATGGGCAGAAGCCGCGACGACGATCCGGGCACGCGCGACGAGCGGACGCGCGAGGAGCGGTGCGCGACGAGCCAGCTCGACGTCGGTGCCCCACAGCTGGAGGACGAACGGCTTGCCCGTCGCAAGGGCCGGGAGGGCCGACGGCAGCCAGTGGGCGTGCACCAGGTCGGCGCTGCGTGAGGCGCGGCGGGCGGCGCGGGCGAAGGCGAGCAGGAAGAGCGGTAGCGCAGCGACGAGCCACGGGCGGGCACGCAGGTTCTGGACGATGCCGCCCCCGTAGGCGATCCCGAAGTCCCGGAAGTCGGCCGGCGAGACGACCGTCACCTCGACGCCCGCGTCCCGGAGCGCCTCCACCTGGTCGGCGACGAAGCTCCCTGCAACCTCGTCGCCGGGCCGCGGATACGACGTCGTCAGGACGCAGACGCGCACGTCACGCGGTCGACGGCTCGGCCGTCCGCTGCGCGAAGACGACCGGGACGGCGAGCGCCAGGGCCAGGAACGCGTAGAAGTAATAGAACTGCATCGTCAGTTAGAAGGCGTTCGAGGCGAGCGTCCCGGCGAGCGCGGCGGTCCAGCCCCAGGCGAGCGGCCGGACGCGCGCACCGAGCGGGTCGCCGGCGAGCGAGAGGGCGCGCCCGAGCAGCCGCGCCGTCCGCAGCCGGGCGAACGCCCAGAGCAGGAAGACGGCGAAGACGATCGTCCCGACGACGCCGGTCTCGACGATCAGCGAGACGTAGAACGAGTGCGGGCCCCAGTTCGCCTTGCCGGTGGCCGCCTCGTAGTAGAGCGAGAACGTGTTCAGGCCGAGGCCGAAGAGCGGGTGGCTGTGGAGGATCTGCGGGATGAACGAGTAGACCGCCAGGTGGGTCGACGATGACCCGCCGCCTGTCTGCACGCGGGAGCGGAGCACCACCTCGAAGTAGTGGAGCCGGGTGAGGACGATGGCCCCGAGCACCGCCACGGCGCCCGCGATCGGCGCGATCAGCGCCTTCGACCGGAGGTAGCTCCGGTAGGGCAGCGCGAGGACGAGCACGCCGGTGCCGAGCCCGAGAAGGCCGCTGCGCGAGAGCGTCGAGAGCTCCACGATCAGCAGGAAGCCGATCAGACACGCGAGCTTGCGCTTGCCTGGATGCGCGCGCTCGAGCCGGAGGTAGATCGGCGTGAGGACGAGCAGCGGGACAATCAGCATGATCCCGAGGTGGTTCGGGTCGCCGGTGAGCGCGTTCGGGCGGAACACGGATGCGCCCTCGACGGCGCCGTAGATGTTGATCTTGCTCGCCCCGCCCGTCAGCGGCTGGATGAAGTCCGCATCGAGGTTGCCGCCGCTGCGGGCGACAAGCAGCTGCAGCACGCCGTAGAGCGCGTTGAAGGCGATCCCGCCCGCGAACCAGCGCAACGCCCGCCAGTAGTAGCCCTGGCCGCGCCGCCAGAGCCAGGTGACGGCGAACGCGAGGAAGACGAAGTGGATCGCGAACTTCGTGAACCCCTTCACGAACTGGCTCAGCTCGTCGCTCGTCTGCAGGTTGAAGAAGCCGATCAGATAGACGACGACGAAGACGCCGAAGAAGCCGAGCAGCACGACCGTCGTCCGCGCGACCTTCGGCCGCATCAGGATCCAGTACGAGATCAGGAAGCAGAGCGCGAGGATGTCCGAGAGGTTGATCGCGCCGCCGAAGTTCCAGTGCACCTTCTCGAAGGTGCAGCAGGTGAGCGTCGCGAGGAAGAAGAAGCTCGTGAGCCGCCTCATGCGCGCCGCTCCAACCGTCCGAGCAGGTCCGCGAGCTCCTGCACCCGCGCCCGGCGCGAGACCTTGTCCTTCCACGCCTGCGAGAGCGCCGGCTCCGGCTCCCCGGCCCGCCAGCGGTCGCGCATCGCGGCGAGCTCGCGCGCGATCCCGTCGATGTCGTCGGGCGCCACGACGACCCCGACCCCCGTCTCGCGGATCAGCTCCGCCGCGGCGCCGTCGGGCGGCACGACGGCGAGGATCGGCCGCTCGGCCGCGAGGTACTCGAACACCTTCCCCGAAAGCACGCCCTTACCGCGTCCGCCGGCCTCGGGGATCAGGAGCAGGAGCGCCTCGGAGTTCCTCTGTAGCTCGAGGGCCATGCGGTGGGGCGCGTAGGAGATCAGCTCCATCCGGTCGGCGATGCCTGCGGCCCACTCGCGGTCGCTGCTGCGGAAGTCGCCGACGAAGCGTGCGTTGACGCCGTCCACCTTCGCGAGCGCCGTGAGGAACGGCCGCGGGTCGCGCTTGCCGAAGAACGAGCCGGCATGCGTGATCCGGAACGTGTCCGCCGGCGCGTAGTCGAGGCCGTGGAAGTCGTCGAAGTCGGAGCCGTTGAGGATCGGCACCACCTCACCGGACGGGCTCCGCGTGCGCATCTCCTCGGCGATCGCCTCGGACGCCGTCGAGATCGCGTCGGCGTACTGCGTCACGACGCGCGCGACGCCGTGCTGGCCCTGCTCCTTCAGCCGCACGGCGAGCTTCGTCGAGTCGCGGTGGGGATGGGCCACGAGCGAGTCGCGCAGGTCGGCGACCCAGCGGACGCCGGTCGCGCGCTTCACCGCCGCGCCGACGAGATGGATCGAGCCCGGCGGCGAGGTGGTGAGGATCACGTCGATCCCTTCCTGGCGCACGAGCCGGATCGCGGCCGGGATCGCGGTGAGGTTCCAGCTGACGTTCTCGTCGGGCACGAGCAGCCGGCGCCCGAAGAGGCTCGCCTGGACGCGGTAGCGCTCGAGGCCGGTCGTGCCGTGGAGCTCCTCCGCCGGCTTGCGGCCCTTCGGGCCGATGAAGCGGGTGCGGTGGATCCAGGCGAGCGTCGGCATCGCCAGGTCGTCGTCGCGGTGGACCCACTTCGGATCGTCCGGCGCGAGCACGTGCGTCTCGATCCCGAGCTCGGGCAGGTGGGTCGCCAGCTTCAGCGGGCGCTGCACTCCGCCGCCGCCCGCAGGCGGGAAGTAGAGCGTGACGATCAGGACCTTCACGAGGACAGAGAGTAGAGGCGGCCGTCCTTGATGGCCCAGGTTGCGCGGTAGCGGCGCGGCACCGCGGGGTCGCCCGTGGCGAGCCAGTGGGCCACGGCCTTCAGGCGCCCGGCCGGGTCGTTCGCCGTCGTGTTCGCGACATGTGCGATGGGAGCAGCGACCACGTAGACCGGCGCCAGCGCAAGCACCTCGTAGCTCGTCTGCTGGTCGGCGATCACGACCGAGCGCGGAGGCAGTGCCTTCACCTGGGCGACGAGGGCCGGGGAGAGCGCGTGTGTGTCGATAGGCGTGAGCGGCGTCCAGAGCCGGAAGCCGTGCCAGGCGACCGGAGCCACGAGCAGGCACGCGGCGAGCGTCGCGAGCCCGTGACGCTCGCGCGGGGCGCGCCGCGCGAAGACGAGGCCGAGGACGAGTGCCGCGGCTCCACCGACGAGCGCGAACCAGGCGACCGCCCCCGGGCCGCCGTCGCGCAGGCCGTAGCCGAAGTCGCCCGGCCAGCGGTGCTCCACGAGCACCCCGGCGGCCAGTGCGACGGGGAGCACGAGCACGGTACGGCTGAGGAGGGCGAGGCCCCCGGCCACCGCGAACGCGAACGGAACGAACCCCGCCGCCCGGCGCGACTGCGAGAGCGAGACGGCGTCGGAGAAGTGCACGAAGAGCTGCGGGACGAGCTCGAGCGCGAGGATCGCGACCGTGCCGCCAAGGACGAATGCCCCCCAGCGCTTCCGCGCGGCGAAGCCGGCGAGCGGCACGAGCACGAGGGCGGCGATCGCCACCACCCCCGTCCGGCCGAGCACCTCGGCGGCGAGGCGGTAGTGGTCGTTCGAGCTGACGACGAGCTCGCCGCCGTAGTGCCCGAGCGCGCGCGTCTGCTCCGCCGGGCCCGGATCGTGCGAGATCGTCTCGTCGACGATCGGCTTCAGCCAGAGCACGGTGGCAATCGTCGGGATCGACGCCGCGAGGAGCGCGAGCGCCGAGCGCCGCCACTCGGAGAGCCGGATGACGGCGTACGCCCCGACCGGGACGAGCGCGAAGAGGGCGTAGGTCGGATGCACGAGCGCGAGCCCGCCGAACGCGACCGCCACTGCGGCGAGGTCGGCCCGGCTCCCCGACTTCGCGAAGGCGAAGACGAGCGCGTAGGCCGCGGGCACGAGCAGCTGGCGCGACGACGTCGCCGGCAGCGCCAGCGAGGTGAACGAGCCGCCGTGCCCAGCCGCGAAACAGAACATCCCGACGCTTGCCGCGAGCGTCGCCACGCCCGCGAGCGCCGACTCGAACAGCACAGCGCCCATCTCCCAGGCGACGAGACAGGCGAGCGGCACGAGCACCGACGCCTCGTGCTGCACGACCACCGACGGATCGAGCCCCGACACCTCCGCCACGAGCGCGAGGAAGCCGTGCCAGAGCGGGAACGCGTAGCCGGGGTGCAGCCCGCCGTCGACGAACTCGTCGACCGTGCGCAGGTGCAGGTCGCCAAGGTCGACGAGCTTCCGCACCCGGGCGAGGTGGAAGAGCCCGTCGCCCGTGACGGCGCCCGCGACGTGCCAGAGGAGGATGCCCAGCGCCGTCCCCGCGGCGAGCACGCCCGCCCCGACGGGCGACGGCCGCGGAATCTCTCGGCGGGTGAGTGCCGGTACGAGCGCGACGACCCCGATCGCGGCGAGGACTCCGAGGGCCAGCTCGATCGAGCCGTGAACGGTGAAGACGAAGGTCCAGGCGACGAAGATCGCCCCGAGCGCCCACGCGAGGGTCGCGGAGGCACCGCGCTGGCCGAGCGCGCGCGCGACGAGCCAGCCCGGCAGCAGCACGACCGCCGTCGCAGCGGCGAGCCTGAGGTAGTCGGCCACGGCTAGCCCGCCAGCAGGTCGGCCACGCG
>CAIYXH010000206.1 GCA_903930195.1 uncultured Actinomycetes bacterium
CACGTCGAGTTCCGCGACGTCCACTTCTCCTACGGCAAGGGCGCCGAGGTGCTGCACGGCATCGAGCTCGACGTGCCCGCCGGCACCACGGTCGCCCTCGTCGGGCACACAGGCGCCGGCAAGTCGACGATCGCGAAGCTGATCGCTCGCTTCTACGACCCCACGGGCGGCCGGGTCACGATCGACGGAGTCGACCTCCGCTCGGTGCATCAGGTCTCGCTCCGCCGCCAGCTCGGGATCGTCCCGCAGGAGGGCTTCCTCTTCGCCGGCACGGTGGCCCAGAACATCGCCTTCGGCAAGCCCGGCGCGACGCGCGCCGAGATCGAGGCCGCCGCCCGCACGGTGGGTGCCGACCTGTTCGTCGAGGGGCTCGAGGACGGCTACGACACCCAGCTCGGCGAGCGCGGCTACCGCCTGTCCCTCGGCGAGCGCCAGCTCGTCGCCTTCGCCCGGGCGCTGCTCGCCGACCCGCGGATCCTGATCCTCGACGAAGCGACGAGCTCGGTCGACATCGGCACCGAGCGCCGGATCGAGGAGGCCCTGCGCACGCTGCTCGCCGGCCGCACCGGCTTCGTGATCGCCCACCGGCTCTCGACGATCCAGGACGCCGACCTCGTGGTCGTCCTCGAGCACGGGCTCGTCGTCGAGCAGGGAACCCACGACGAGCTGCTCGCTCGCCGTGGGCGCTATGCCGAGCTCTACGGCTCCTGGGCTACGCCCGCCGTCGCGTAGCTCTTCCAGGCCTGCGCCATCTCGATCCGCTGCATCAGCGTCGGATGGTCGTCGAAGAGGAGATAGGAGAGCGTCGAGTCGCTCGGACTCGCAAGAGTCGTAGGAACGAATTGCTGGAAGAGCTGCGTGGCGCCGGTGGGATCGTGGGTGACGCGGAGGCCCATCCAGTCGGCTTCGGCCTCCATGTGGCGCGTGATCGCGTTGTTGAACGGGAGCGCCAGGAGCTGGAAGAGCACGAAGCCGAGCAGCGCGAGCGGCACCGCCTCGGGCCGCGTCATCCCACCGCGCCGACGGGCAAGCAGCGCAATCAGCCACGCCTCCGGGAGGGCGAAGAGCCCGTACCAGGCGACCTGCTTCAGCAGGTGGCGGCGGGCGAGGTGCCCGACCTCGTGCGAGACGACGAAACGGAGCTCGCGCTCGGTGAAGCGTCCGTCGACGATGCTGTCGGTGATGAGGATCCGGCGGCTCGGCCCGATCCCCGTCGCGGCTGCATTCGGGCCGCCGGGCAGGTCGATCGTCCCGACACGCGTCGGGGGAACATGGTCGGCCCGCTCCGCGGCCTGCACCGAAGCAAGGAGCGTGCGGTCCTGGAGCGGATGGAGGTGCAACGCGAACGGCGTCAAGAACGCCGCGAGGAACGTCAGCGCGGTGAACGCGGGCGCGGCGACGACCCACCAGCGGTTGCCGAGCAGCCGCGCCGCCCCCATCACGATCCCGAGCGCAAGGCACAGGAGCACGAACTTGAGCCCGAGCTGCACCCAGCCGCCGAAGATCGCGGTGAGATAGCGCGTGTGGTCGACGCCGTAGCGGCGCTCCCACCAGAGCTCGACGACGGTGAACGGCAGCTCTGCGAGCCAGAGGAGCCCGAACCCGAGCATCCCGAGCAGCATCCCCGTCCCGATCGGCCCGGCTGCCGATTCGCGGGCGAAGCGGGCGCCACGCCACGCATAGAGGCCCATCACAACCAGCTCGATCGCCGTGCTGCCGAGCCAAAACGGAAGCTCGATCCGCCCAAAGTCGTGGCTTCGCTTCAGCTCGGCGGCAGAGAAATACGCGTGCTCATCGAGGTGCGGGAGCCGCAGTGAGCCCGGGACGACGCTCGTGTGCCAGAGCGTCCAGGCGGCGACGAGCCAGAGAGCGGTGACGGCGAGGAGCGCGACGCCGCGCGCGGCGCGGCCCGTCACGCCTGCGAGAGACGTGGCGCGAGACCGATCGGCTCAGGCGCCGGCTCGCGATCGGCCTGAGCGCCTTCGAGCGGACTTGCGTTCGGGTACGCGTCCGTCAGCAGGAGGAGATACGCGTCCAGCTGGGCGCCGTAGCGAAGTCCGTACGCGACCACGTTCCTCAGCCCCGAGGGGATCCGGCCCGTGAAGAGCGCTGCGAACCACATGAGGATGGCCGCGACGAGCACGAGGGAGACCATCGCCGCGCGGAGAAGGAACGCCGGGAACGTGAGGAAGAAGCGGAAGCCGGTCTTCCAGCGGCTCTGCGGCGCCGGATCGGGCAAGACGATGTCCAGCGGATACCTCCCGGACAGTCCTGTGAAGCCCGGGAACGGATTCCCGGCGAGGTAGACGAACGCGCCGACGTGAAAGGCGTAGCGCACGAACCGGGCCAGAAAGGCGTGCAAGCCGCGAGCCGGGCGTCCCGCGAACAGCGTGACGAACCACTGCACGATGACGGCGACCGTCGCCGCGACACTCCAGAGCACCAGCCAGACGAGGTGCGGGATCGCGAGCAGGATCCGGAAGAGCACGGTCACCCGCGAGCGGCGCAGGTCGTGCTCGTCGCCAACGAGATGGACAGGGTGCTCCGGCGGCCGCTCGACGTCGACGAGCATCTCGGTCGGGTCGGAGTTCGGATACCGGTCGGTGACGAGCAGCAGATACGCCGACGCCTGTGCGCTGTAGCCCACGCCGTAGGCGCCTGCGTCGCGGAGGCCCTTAGGCATCCGTCCCGCGAAGACCACGGCGAACCACGCGAGGAACGCCGCGACCCCACTCAGTGCGCCACCGCCGACCGAGACGTTCGTGCCCGACGATCCCGTGCCTCGCGGGACCCGAAGGCCGCCCGAGCCGGCAAGGCCCGCCGAGAGCAGGAGCGCGGGCACCGCGAGGAAGAAGCGCAAGACGACCGTCCACCGCTTCTGTGCAACCGTCTCGGCAGGCAGGTTCACCGTCACCGGATAGCGGCCGTCGATGAACGGCGGATACGGCGCGGCCACCAGACCGATGTAGGCCGAGAGGTGCGTCGTATAGCGGATGTACGAGCAGAAGAAGCCATGGAACGACGGGTGCAGTCGACCCGTGAAGCACGCGCCGACCCAGGCGATCACCGCGAGCACGGCGACCGCGACCGTCCACAGCGCGACCCAGATCAGGTGGGGGATCGCGAGCAGGATCCGGAAGAAGACGGTGAGCCGACTCCGCTCGAGGTCGTCGTCGACCACGAGCCTGACGGGATGAGGCTCCATCGGCTGAGCATGAACCATCGACCGGCGGCAGACAAGTCCAAGCGCATAATGCGTCCGTGGCGACCGACCCCGACGAGCTCGACCCGATCCCCGCGGAGGCTGAGCGCGAGGCCGCGATGACACCTGCGGAGGCGATCGAGCGGATGCGGATCCGGGTACCGACCCGCAGCAACCGCAGGCTCGCGCGGGTGATCGAGCGCGTCAACGCCGACAAGCAGATGAAGGCCTGGTGGCACGTCGCGAACGTGAACGCCGTCCTGCGGATGCAGATCAACGACCACTCCTGGGTGCACATCCAGATCGTCGCGAACATCGCGTTGAAGCTCCTGCGCCAGCTGACGAAGCACGGCGTCGAGCCGGCCATGGTCACGGACTACGGCATGTCCCGCGAGGATGCCGAGGTCGTGGTCGTACTGACCGCGCTGACGCACTGCATCGGCATGTCGGTGCACCGCAAGGGCCACGAGGAGTACAGCCTCATCCTCGCCTCGACGAAGCTGCACGAGCTGCTCGAGGGGATCTACGAGGAGCCGGAGCGCACTGTCGTCGTCTCCGAGGTGCTGCACGGGATCATCGGCCACCGCTCCGACGGTGAGCCGCTCACCCTCGAGGCCGGCATCCTCCGCGTCGCCGACGCGCTCGACATGGAGCAGGGCCGCTCCCGGATCCCGTTCGAGCGCGGCCACGTCGGCATCCACTCCCTCTCTGCCGCCGCGATCGAGGACGTCGAGATCAAGGACGGCGAGGTGAAGCCGATCCTGATCGAGATCACGATGAACAACTCCTCCGGCATCTACCAGGTCGACGGGCTGCTGAAGGCCAAGCTGCGCGGCTCGGGCCTCGAGCCATACGTCGAGGTGCTCGCGCACATCGACACCGAGGCCGAGAAGAGCCTCGTCCCGCTCTACCGCCTCGACATCTAGCTTCGGGCTGGGCCGCGCGGCTCGCGCTAGACTGAACGGGTTCTTTGCGGGATCGTCTAACGGTAGGACGCCTGACTCTGACTCAGGTAGTCATGGTTCGAATCCATGTCCCGCAGCCTCGAAAAGCCCCGCTCGTCGGGGCTTTTTCTTTGCGGTGCGGCCTCCGGGATAACGCCTCCCGCCGCGGGCTAGCGCGGAGGGAGGCGAGATAGACCCTACGTGGTCGAGCCCGGCGCGCCGAGACGGTGGCCGAGCTCACGCCTGCCGAAAGTCACGCAGCGCCTTGTCCCCGGTTCCTACACTCGTGAGATGGACGACGAGCTCGCCGTACGCACAGCCACGCGTCAACTCGCGCAGGCTGCGATCGACCGCGGTGAGCCGCTTGCCTGGTTCGAGGAGCTCTACTCCCGCAACGACATGGCGGCGATCCCGTGGGCCGACCTGCGGCCGAACCCGAACCTCGTCGACTGGATCGCCGACACCGGCCGGCGCGGAGACGGACGGCGCGCGCTCGTCGTGGGCGCGGGGCTCGGGGACGACGCCGAGGCGATCGCCGAGCTCGGGTACGCGACAACCGCCTTCGACATCGCCCCGAGCGGCATCGGCATGGCTCGTGCCCGCTTTCCCGAAAGTACCGTGCAGTACGCCGTGGCGGATCTCCTCGCGCTGCCGGCCGACTGGCACGGCGCCTTCGACTTCGTCTTCGAGGCCTACACCCTCCAGTCGCTGCCATCGGAGCTGCGCGCCGACGCGGCGCGTGGCATCGCGGGCGCGCTCGCGCTCGGCGGCGAAGCGCTCGTCGTCTCACGGGGACGTGACGAGGACGACCCGCGCGGCAACCTGCCCTGGCCGCTCACCGTGGCGGAGCTGAAGCGGCTCTTCCGAACGCTCGAGCTCGTCACGTTCGAGGACTACCTCGACACGGCCGACGATCCGCCGGCACGTCGCCTGCGCGCACTGTTTCGGCGATAGCGCCGGCTAGCTGAGGCGGTAGATCTTGCCGTTCGCGGCGATCACGAGCGTCGCGGCGCCGTCGGCGATCGACGATGCGCCCGGAAGCGCCCTGGGAAGCACTCCCGCCGCCTTGGCCGTGCCGGTCGTAGGATCGACCGTCGCGATCGAGGTCAGATCCTTGCCCGCCGCGCCCTTCCCACCGAAGACGACGAGCTGGCCCTTCGCAACCGCGACGAGCGGGCGGCTGACCCCGTACGGCAGCTTGCCGAGCGCGCGGACGGTGGACTGCTTCAGGTTGACGGCGTACACCGTGCGTGAGAGCCCGGTGGCGGTCAGCCCGCCGACGACGTAGAGCGTCTGGCCGATGACGGCTACGCCAGGGGCGCGGACACCCGTCGGGAGCCGCACGACCGTCGTCGGATCGGAGCCAGGGGTGAAGCGGATCACCGCAGTCCCGTAGAGCGACCCTGTCCAGCCGCCTGCCATCAGCAGGGACGTGCCGTCGCTGACATAGCCGGCCTCGGAGAGCGGCTCGACGAACGCGGACGCCTTGCCGGCCTTGGCCGAGCCGGCCGGTAGCCGAAGCACGCGCTTGGTCGGCATCCCGCTCTTCTTCGCCCCGCCGATCACGTAGAGAGATGTCGCCGTCGCGAACGCCGCAGCGTCGGACAGCGCATACGGGAGCGTCGAGGCCTTCACGAGGATCGATCCGGGCGATCCGCCCAGAACCTCGGCGCTGCCGCTGCCGCCCACCACGAGGAGGTGCGTCCCGACGAAGACAGGCGCGGCGTCCGAGACGCCCTGCGGGAGCCCGCCGAACTGCTTCACGACGAGCGGGCCCCATTTGAGCTTTGGCGTCGTCAGAGCCGAGGGCGGCGCGACCGACGTCGTCGTGGTCGTCGCCTGTGTGGTGACGGCCGTCTGGTGGCCCTTGTCGAGCCGCTTGCCGACGACGATGCCGCCGCCCGTGATCACGGCAAGCGCCAGGACGAGCGCTCCGATCCTGCCCCATGGGGTTCCGGCGGAGCGCTGATGGGTCTGGGTCGTGAAGAGGACGGATTCCGTCGGACGGCGCGTGGGCGCCTCGAGCGGAGGCGGAAGCTCGCTCTCCACCACCTGATCGGCAGTGGGAGCATCGGAGCCGTCGCGCAACGTCGGGACGTTGAGCATCTTCGGCTCGGAGCGAGCCCTGCGGAAACGCATCCGGGCGAGGGTAGCGACGAGCCCGGACTTCGCCGGGTGAGGAACCGACGCCGGCTAGACGGCGGCGGGGCGGCGAACCTGGTCGATCGCCGAGCCGAGCGCGTTCTCGAGGTCGAACAGCGAGAACGGCTTCACGAGGTACGCGACCGGCGTCAGGTCGAGCGAGCGGTCGTCCGGCGGGAAGATGCTCGTGAAGACCACGGGACGATCGCGGTCACGCAGCCGGCGGGCCAGCGGCAGGCCGCTACCATCGCCGGGCTCGATGACCGCCACGTCGATATCACCCGGTTCTTCGTCATTGCCGTTCATGACGACGGCCTCGTGTCCGAGCCGTCGGATCACGAGTTCCAGCAAGGAACGGATGTCCGAGTGAGGCTCGAAGATCAGGATTCTCGCCACCTGCAAAGAATGGCCGCTCAGCGCAGGGAACGGGCTTCTCTGCGAGTATGAATGCCGTATGAATGACCGTCCCAGATTGCTCGTCGTCGACGACGACGACGACATTCGCGAGCTGCTCACCGAGCTGCTCGGACGCGCCGGATATCAGGTCGATGTCGCCCCCGACGGACGCAGCGCCCTCCGCGCGCTCTTCGAGTCGCCGCCGGCGCTCGTGATCCTCGACGTGACGATGCCCGACATGGACGGCTACCAGACGCTCGAGCGGATCCGCGATCTCTCGGACGTCCCGGTGCTGATGCCGACGGCGCGCACGCAGGAGCTCGAGCGGGTCCGCGGGCTCTCGACCGGCGCCGACGACTACGTCGCGAAGCCTTTCGGCCGCCAGGAGCTCCTCGCCCGGATCCAGGCACTCCTCCGCCGCACCGGCGGCAAGGCCTCCGTCACGGAGTCCTACAGCGACGACTTCATCTCGATCGACTACGGCCAGCGCAAGGTCACGGTCGGCGGCCGCGACGTGCAGCTCACCCCGCTCGAGTTCAAGCTGCTGTCGGCGTTCGTCCAGCACCCGAACCAGGTGCTCTCGCGCGACCAGCTGCTCGACATCGTCTGGGGCGACCCGTACGGCGTCTCGGGCGACCAGGTGAAGCTGTACGTCGGCTACCTGCGCAAGAA
>CAIYXH010000207.1 GCA_903930195.1 uncultured Actinomycetes bacterium
CCCGGTTCGCGGCTGTCGCTGCAGCCGCCCTCGTCGCCGCCCCGGCCGCGCTCGCGGTCTCGCCGGACGACTCGCTGGCGATCGCCACGCGGCTGAAGCCGTCGCTCCAGCACTCGTACGCGCCCTACGGTGTCGCGATCGGGAAGGTCACCTGCTCCCTCCCGCGTCACCAGACGGCCGCGCACTGCACCGCCCGCTTCGCGATCGCCTCGAGCAAGCTCGTCGGCTCCTTCCAGGTGAAGGCCCACTTCGACGCGAAGCACAAGCTCCACTGGAGCGCGCTCTCGGTGCGCTGCGCCCACGCGCGCACCGGCAAGCCCGCGATCTGCCTTACGTAGGCAGCTGCGCGAGGTCGCCGACCGTGTCGGCGTCGCGCGCGACGAGCGCCGCATAGCGGCCGCCCGCCGCGAGGAGCTGGTCGTGCGTGCCGGTCTCGACCACCTGACCGTGGTCGAGGACGACGATCTGGTCGGCCTCGCGGATCGTCGAGAGCCGGTGGGCGATCGCGATGGTCGTCCGCCCCTCGACGAGCCGGGCGAGCGCCTCCTGCACCAGGCGCTCCGTGCGCGTGTCGAGCGCCGAGGTCGCCTCGTCGAGGACCAGGATCGGCGGGTTGCGCAGCACCGCGCGGGCGATCGCGATCCGCTGCTTCTCGCCGCCCGAGAAACGGTAGCCGCGCTCGCCGACGACCGTGTCGTAGCCGTCAGGAAGCGAGGAGATCAGCTCGTGGATCTGGGCGGCGCGGGCAGCCTCCTCGACGTCCGCGTCGGTCGCGTCGGGCTTCGCGAAGCGCAGGTTCTCGCGCACCGAGGAGTGGAAGAGGTAGGTCTCCTGCGACACGACGCCGACCGCGGCGGCGAGCGAGGCGAAGCTCAGCTCACGGATGTCGACCCCGTCGATCCGCACCGACCCCCTACTCGGGTCGTAAAGCCGGGCGACGAGGTAGCCGAGCGAGGTCTTGCCCGCACCGGTCTCGCCGACGATCGCGGTGGTCGTCCCTGCCGGGACGGCGAGGTCGATCCCGCGGAGCGCCCAGGCTTCGCCGGTCGGGTCGTAGCGGAGCCAGACGTCGTTGATGCTGACGTCGCCGTGCACCCGGTCGAGCGTGCGCGTGCCCTCGGCGATCTCGACGGGCAGGTCGAGGTACTCGAAGATCCGGTCGAAGAGCGCGAGCGAGCTTTGGATGTCGACCGAGATGCTGAGCAGGCTCCCGATCGGCGCGAAGAGCCGCGTCTGCAGGGTCGTGAACGAGACGAGCGTGCCGACGACCCTGTACGAGGCCTGCCTGTTGTCGTGCAGCACCTCGAGGCCGCCGAACCAGTAGATCGCCGCCGGCATCACCGCGAACGTGATCGAGACGAGCTGCATCAGCCAGCGCCCCGTCATCCGGCTGCGCACCTCGAGCCCCGCGAGGCGCTGCGACTCGTTCTCGAAGCGCTCGGCGAGCTCGGCGGAGCGGCCGAACGTCTTGCCGAGCAGGATCCCCGAGACCGACAGCGACTCCTGCACGAGCGAGGAGATGTCGGCCATCGATTCCTGGCGCACCGCCGAGATCTCGCGGCGGGCATTGCCGACCTTGCGCGTGATCAGCACGAAGAACGGCGTCAGCGCCAGCGCGACGACCGCGAGCTGCCACTCGAGCAGGAACATCGCGACCACGGTCGCGATGACGGTGGTGATCGTCGACATCACCGACGTCGCCGTCGAGGTGAGGACGTTGTCGACGCCCCCGATGTCGTTTGAGATCCGGCTCTGGACGTCGCCGGTGCGGGTACGGGTGAAGAAGGCGAGCGAGAGCCGCTGTAGGTGGCGGTAGACCGCGGTGCGCAGGTCGTGCATCACGCTCTGACCGACCTCGGTGGAGAGGTACGACTGGACGACCCCGAAGATGGCCGTGACGACCGAGATCGCGATCATCCCGCCGACGAGCTCGGTCAGGAGACGGAAGTCGACGGTGACGCGATGGTGCGCGAGCGGCGGGAACGCCGACGAGATCACGGCGCGCAGCAGGAAGGCCGGGATCACCCCGAGGCCGGAGGCGACGAGGATCAGGAAGGTGACGATCGAGAGGCGCCGCCAGTACGGGCGGAAGAGCCCGCCGATCCGCCTGAGGTTCGCGCGCCGGACCGCCTTGTCGGCCGGACGGACGACTTTCTCGCGCGGCTGGAACGACCTCATCGGGCTCGGCATCCCTTCGAGGGTACCCGAGTCAACCGGTGCCGCAGGCGGCCGAGCAGGCGCTCGCGCCGGTGCCGCCGCCAGAGGTCGAAGCCGTCGTTCCGGCCGCTGCGGCGGCCAGTTCGCGGCGCAGGAGCACGTCGGGCTGCTCGCCCTCCGACCGCCAGACGATCCGGCCCGTGCGGTCGAGCACGTAGAAGGTCGGGTACGTGCTCACGCGGTAGCTGGACGAGACGGGACCGATCGCACCGTGATCCGGAAAGCGCTCGGTGCCGCCGTCGACGAGCGACGGAAAGCCGAGGCCGAACCAGATCGAGTAGGCGAGGACGCTCGCGGCGTTGCCCGAGCTCGCGTCGACCGAGACGAACGCCGTGTCGGCGTGCGAGCTCGCGCGATAGAGCCGTTCGAGGTGCGGGGCCTCGGCGGCGCAGTGGGGGCACCACGTCGCGAAGAACTCGAGCAGCACGGCCTTCCCACGGAGCGCGTGCAGCGAGACAGCGGTCCCGGTCGGCGTCTTCAGTGTGAACGCGGGCGCCACCGACCCGACCGGCAGGAGCCCGGCCGGCACGGCAGGGGCCGCGCTCGCCGGCTGGCTCTCGACCTTGCCCACACCCGAGCCCTGGCCGAGCGGATGGAAGCCGAGGTCCTCCGCCGCCTCGATCAGCGAGGCGGACGCGTTCCGGTCGATCGCGGGGATCGCGACGGCGCGCAGGTGTGACTTGGGCGTGTGCAGCAGGAACGGCAGCGTCGCGAGCGCCGCCACGACACACGCACCGAGCACAGCCGCGAGCACGAACCGCGCCCGCTTCGAGAAGCCGCCGGGGCCTGGCCCTAATGGAAGCCGGGGCAGCCCGCGCGACTCCTGGCGCCGGCTCAATTGGCCCCGAGTGCCTGCAGCTCGCGGACGAAGTCGGAGGCCGTGGCCGACGAGTCGAACCAGTAGCGCTCCTTGCCCTGCGGATCGACGAGCACCTCGAAGGCGCCGTGGGTGATCGTCTGCTTCGCGCCTGCCACCGCCGCGACGTGGTAGCCCTTCCACACCGGGCTCAGCTGCGCCTGGGAGCCGATCAGATAGCGGAACGCCGGGCGCAGATGATGCGCGACGACGTACGCCGCGACGGCAGAGGGCGTGTCGCCCTTCGGATCGACGCTCACGGCGAGCACCTTCAGCTTCGCCGCCTTCGCCGTCGGCGACCCCAGGGCGCGGTTCAGGTGCGTCGCGATCAGCGGGCAGACGTCGGGGCAGTGCACGTAGAGGAACGTGACGAACACCCAGCTCCCGCGGTCGGAGGAGAGGCTGACGGCAGCGCCCTTCTGGTCGTGGAGGGTGAAGTCGGGCGCCGCGCCCGAGACGGGCGACCCGTCGTTGACGGCCCCGCCGTTCGTGACGGTCGTCCCCGACGTACCGCCGCAGCCGGCGACGACCAGGCAGACGAGAGCGAGCAGTGGCAGCAGGCGCTTCACGATCGCTTCCTTCGTAGCGCATAGCGGAGCCCGACGCTCACGAGAGCGAGCACGAGCACCCCCGCCCCGATCTCGACGCGATCCTGGCTCTTGTCCGACCCGGCCGCCTTCACGCCCGCATCCGAGAGCGTCAGGCCGCGCCGCGCAGCGAGCGCCTGGATCGCGTTCGCGGCGTCGGTGACGAGCGCCGTTCCGCCGGTCGTGTTCGGGACGGGCAGCTTGGCGAGGATCGCGGCGTCGGCCTTCGGCGCCGGCGTTCCGCTGCGGTAGAGCCCGTAGCCGTTCGGCATGACCACGACGAGCTCGGACTTCCAGTAGTAGAAGTCCTCCTCGCTGAGGAACTTCGCGTAGGTCTGCGGGTGCCGGAAGAGGCTCGGCACCGAGCCGAGGTCGTAGGCCGAGCCGATCACCGCAACCTTCAGCGGGAACTTCTGCTTCGCGGCGCTCAGGAGCAGCGCGTTCACGCGGGCGACCTCCTGCGTCGAGACATTGTTGTCGAGGAGCGGGTAGAAGAGCGCCTGCGTGATCAGCATGTCGCTCGCCGGGTCGCCGTCGGCGAACGCGGGCGTGACTGCCGCGAGGGCGACCACCCCGACCGCCAGCAGCACGACGAGGCCCTTAGGCGATCGCACTGTGCACCAGGAGGACGGCGACGACCACGGCAACCGCGGCTGCGACGACCGCGGCAAGCGAGAGGGAGAGCTTGAGCGTCGTCATCCGCCGGCGTGGTCGACGACGAGGGCGGTGAACGGCGTGCCGCCCTTGGGGGTGATCGAGACCGAGAGGCCCCAGTGGCCGGCCATCACGAGCGCCGCCGCGTTCTGGGTGTAGATCCCGGGCGCGGTCTCCTTGAAGGCGAACACCTGGTTGCCCATCTCCATGTCCAGCATCACGAACGTCAAGCGTACGTCGGCGCCGGTGACGGGCTCCCCGCCCTTCGTGACCGAGATCGTGAAGGCGTTCGGCGCCGCGGCTCGGTTCGGGGCGACGACGAACTTGACGACGTAGCCGCCGGTCGTGACCGCATGGGAGACGGGGCCCGGCCCGACCTTCGCGAGCGCCCCGCTCTCGAGGGCCAGGGATTTCGGCGGCGGCGGCAGGCTCGAGAGCACCGCCGCGACGAGCACGGCGCTCGTGACGATCGCCGCCTCGGTCGCGACGAGGTTGCGCAGGAGCCGCGCCGTCGGGACCCCGAGCTCGGGGTTCGTCCTGGCCGCGGCCAGCCGGGGCTTCGTCTTGAACAGGTTGACGGCCGAGACGAGGATCGCGACGGCAAGGAGGCCGCTCTTGACGAGGATCGCCTGGCCGTAGCTCGTCTGCCAGAGGGCCGGCAGCGTCGGCATGTGGTTGACCGTCGCCCAGATCCCCGAGCCGAGGAGCAGCGCCACCGCGACGAGAGCGACCGCCGAGAAGCGCGGGACGCAGACGGCGAGCGCGGCGACCCGGCGCCGGGCGGGCAGCGTGAACCAGAGCACGATCAGGCCGACGAGGCCGCCGATCCAGACCGAGCCCGAGGCGAGGTGTACCCAGTCGAGGGCGAGCGAGATCCCGCGCGGTGCGGTCTGCGCCGCATGCCCCGCGGCACCTGGGACGATCAGCACCGCGCCCGCCGCCACGATCGCCGCGAGCACCGAGAGGAGCTCCACGACGGAGCGCTGCGGCCGGTCGGGCCGGTCGACCCAGAGCGCCACCGATGCCGTTGCGACGAAGAGGGCGAAGCAGAGCTCGAGGTCGAGGTAGCCGCGCCCGAACGCCGAGGCGCTGAAGAGCGGGACGAGCGTGCCGATGTCGAACACCGAGCGCAGCGCGAACTGCGCCGTCGCGAAGAGCAGGTAGATCGGCACGACGGCGAGCGCGACGAGCGCGGAGATCCCGAAGGCGAGGTTGAGCGGCCCGAGGGCGACACCGTCCACCCGGCGCACGACCGGCCGCGCGATGCCGATGCGGAGCACGAACAGGCCGATCGCGCACATGACGCCGAGGAAGGTGAGCCAGCGCGTCACGACGAGCTGCGGCGTGGCCGCGGTCTCGGAGGTCGACGGCACGGCGAACTGCGGCGCCGGGCCGGGGTTCGGTCCGACCGCGAAGGTGAAGAAGCCACGCACGGGATGCCCGTCGACCGAGATCGCGCGCCAGAAGACGAGGTACCACCCCTCCGGCACGTGCTTCAGCGGGACCATCAACGTGTCGGGGTTGGACGGCGAGCGGCTGAGGGCGCCCGAGGTCTCGAGGTGGCCGTCCTTGTCAGTGACCGAGATGAGGGCGAAGCGAGGCTCGACCGCCTCGTCGAAGGTGAGCGTGACCTCCTTCGGCGCAACGTCGACCGTGCCGCTCGCCGACGGGGTCGTGCTGACGAGATAGGCGTGCGCCGACGCTGCGACCGGGAGCAGAAGCCCGGTCGCAGCGACGGCGAGAACCACCAGGATGACGCGCGGACGGCTCACGCGAGCTGCCGGCCCCCGCGCCCGCCGAGCAGGGCAGCCCCGGCGAGCACGACCGCAATCGCCCCGAGGACGACGCCGATCAGCGGCAGCGTCGAGCTACTGCTTCCGAGCGAGCTCTTCGACTCGATCGTCGGCGCGGGCGTTTCGGCCGACTCCGGGCCGCTCCAGTCGACGATCGAGCCGTCGGAGTACGTCTGCTCGACGTCGAAGGTGTAGGTCTGCGCCTTCGAGCCGAGGCCGAGGAACTGGAAGAGCGAGTCCTCGTCGGTCGGCGTGCCGGCTCCCGTGGCCGTCCAGGTGACCTTTTGGATGACCGCGTCGTCGCCCGAGCCCGTCTGCTGGACGTCGCGCTTCCAGTCGGGGGTCGGGACGAACGAGTCGATCGAGAACCCGGTCGGCAGCGTGAGCACGATCTTCTTGGTGGTCAGGCCCTCCTTCTCGGTCGGCACCGCGAGGCTGTAGACCTCGGAGTGGCCGGCCTGGGTGACGGACGGGCTCAGGTGGGCGTGCGCCCAGGCGGAGCTCGCGACGACGAGTGTCGTCGCCAGGGCTGCGCCGGCTGTGGCAATGAAGCGATGCATCTCTCTCGATCCTCCTCCGTGGAATGTCAAAGAACGGGGACGAGAGGACGAGGAGGCCCGCGGGGTGATGCCGCGCCGGGGAGGCGCGCTCCGGCGAGGACGAGTCGAGCGAGGTCCACAGGCGCGACCGGCCACCCGAGCGGGAGCACGGCGGCAAGCGCGCGGACGAGCTGCCGCAGCCAGGCCAGCAGGTGCTCGACGGCACCGTGCAGCGCAACCGCGAGCAGCGAGAGCGCGCCGAGGATCGGGATCGCGTTGCGGTGCACCGGCCCGACGAGGCAGTGGATCCCGTGCCAGCCGAGCCCCTCGCGCCAGTGGATCGTCGACTCGAGCATCGCGAACGCGAACGAGGTCGTCCCGAAGAGCAGGACGGCGCGCAGCCCCAACCGCAGCCAGGCGAACGGCGGTGGCCCACCCCGGCGCGGATCGAGCGCGGCCCGCTCCCGCACGGCGAGCGCCGCAAGCCACAGCGTCGCGATCGCCGCCAGCACGACCGCGACCGAGCCCCCGGCCACCGCGAGCGTCACGTGCGGGTTGCCGACCTGGCCGGCGAGCTCGGCGACGAGCAGCGACTGCGGCACGAGCGCATAGACGAGCGCGTGCGTCGCGAGCACGACCGCGACGCCGATGCCGAGCCAGAGGAGGCTGCGCCGCTTCACGGGCTAGCGCACGTCCAGCGTGAAGGGGGCGGTGAGCACGCGTCCGTCGACCTGGCACTGCAGGAAGAGCCGCCAGGTGCCGGAGAGCGGAACAAGGACGCCGACGTCGAGCACGCCGGGCTTCGTCGCGCGCCCGGTCACCTTCTCGCCGCCGAGGACGCTCGTGCAGCCGGAGACGTTCGCCGCGCAGACGTGCGTGTGGAAGTAGTCGAGCGAGCCCTTGCGGAAGAAGATCGCGTGGGCAAGCGCCCCGAACCACGGCTCGAATGTCGGCAGCGAGCCGTCGGGCGCGGTCACGTGCACCGTCACGTCCTGCGCCTGGACGGCCTCGAGGTGGGAGGCGCCCGTAAGCGTGAAGTGGTACCCGTCGACGGTGGTCGAGGACGAGGGCGGCGGCAGCGTCTCCGCGTGGTAGGCCCCGGCGACCGTCACCCAGCGGAAGAGCTGGAAGTTCGTCTGGCCGCTCGCGGGATAGACGTCGAGGACGAAGCGGTAGCGGCCCGGCAGCGGGAACGTCACCGTGTCGGTGATCGTCGGCTGGCCGTGAAGCGCCGGGTGGTGGTGGATGATCGTCGCGAGGTCCTGCCGCACGAAGATCAGGTGCACGCCCGTGTGCGGGCCGGCGCCGGTCTTGAACCGCGTGAGCGGCGTGCCGTCGGGCTGGCGGATCTGGAACGAGACCTTGACCGGCGTGCCGGGCTCGATCTTCCCCGCGGGCTCGAAGTCGGCGATCGAGAACGTGCGCGCGGCCCCGATGGTCGGGATCGCAGGGGCGCCGGAGCCGCCGCAGGCCGTGAGCGTGCAGACGGCGACGAGCGCGAGGACGGGAAGCGTCCACTTCATGAGGTCTCCTTGGGGAAGAGGAAGAAGCGATGCGGCGGGACGTACGCGCCGAGCTCGACCACGATCTCGGCGTTCGGTGCGAGCGCGACTTGCCCAGCCGCACCGGCGTGCAGGCGACCGCCGACGTAGACGCGCACCGGCATCTTCGCCGTGAACGAGAGCAGCCGCCGAGAGCCGAGCCTGCGGCCCCAGATGCGGAAGAGATCGCCGAGCGTGAGCCGCGCACCGTGGGCGACCTGGACGATGCCGGTCGACGTGAGCGTGCGGGCCGGATAGACGCAGCCGTCCGGCGTGACCGAGGCGCCCACGGTGGTGCGGGGGCCGGCAACGCCGATCCCCGCCGGGACGACGATCACCTTGCGACCGGCGAAGAGCTCGAGGTGCACCTGGTCGGCCTTCCCCGGTGCAGCGCAGCGCAGACCTGCGCGGGGAGCGCCCGACGGCACCGGCGCGGTCGGGGTGTAGCGCGGGCCCGGCCCGATCGGCCACGGATGCACCGACGGGTCGCCCGCGAGGGCGAGCGCTGCGGCAGCCACGGCGATCATCGCGCCACCCGCCGCACCGGCTCGTCGAAGTCGGGCAGGAACGAGAGCCCGGCCGCAGCGGCGCCCAGGAGCAGAGCCAGCCCGCAGGCCGCCCGGGCCGCGTCGCCCGGCAACGCCGAGACGACGGCTCCGTGCCAGAAGACCGAGAGCGAGCTGAGACTCGCGGCGGCGGCGATGCCGCCGATGACGCCCGCCGCGTGCACGCGGCGCCGGCCCTCGAGCCGGACGAGCACGACCACGAGGACGGCAGCGATGGCGAGAGCCGTGACGACCTGGAGCCAGGCGACGCCGCCGGTCGGTGCGTCGCGGACGGCGAACGTGGTCACCGCAACGAGCCCGGCGACCCCGCCGGCCACGCCGAGCCCCACGGTGAGCGTCGCCCGGACGCCGTGCCGGCGCATCGCCGCGGCGATCCCGCCGACCACGGCGAGCGCGCCCACGAGCCAGGGCCAGGGTGACGGTCGTGCGACGCGGACGAAGGTGCCGTCGATGAGCGCAGCCTTCCCGTCGATCGTGACCGGGATCGTGAACATGCCGGCCGGCCCGGGCGTCCCCACCTGCGGAGGCGCGAGCCGGTGGTCGTGCCACGTAGCGGTGCGGCCCCCGCCGAGCCGGATCCAGCCCGACCTGCCGGTCGGCACGA
>CAIYXH010000208.1 GCA_903930195.1 uncultured Actinomycetes bacterium
CGTGCGCTCGAGCTGCCGCCAGTTGCGCTCCTCGTCACCCTCGGCCGTCGCGAGCAGCGCGTCGAGCCGCTGGGCGAGCTGCGCGAGCTCGACGTCGTCGCCCGCGTCGCCGAACTGCTCGAGCCAGCGTTCGAGCGCGATGAGTTCTTCGTCGTACACGCGTTAAGGGTAGGCGAGCCGATCGGCAGGCGAAAGACCGGAACAGCAAAGGGACTGTCCCCGGCGCAGCCGGGGCCTGGCCCGTCTGAAACGGCTGCCGCACGTGCGCCGACAATCGGGACAGGCCCCTTCGGGGACAGTCCCTGAACGACCGTCGGCCTCAGCGGGCTGAGGGACTGTCCCCGGCGCAGCCGGGGCCTGGCCCGTCTGAAACGGCTGCCGCACGTGCGCCGACAATCGGTACAGGCCCCTTCGGGGACGGTCCCTGTAGCGACCTGTCCCGGTTTGGTCGAGGGTCAGACCAGAGGTCCGACCCTCGACACGGTTCTTCGCAAAGAGCGGGACGCGGAGGGGGAGACCGCCGATGGCCCTCGTAGACTGGCCCTCCGCATGGCAGCACCATTCGTTCACCTGCACGTCCACTCCGAGTACTCGATCCTCGACGGGGCGTGCCGGATCCCCGATCTCGTCACGCGCGCGGCCCAGCTCGAGATGCCTGCGGTGGGGCTCACCGACCACGGCTCGATGGCCGGGACGATCCAGCTCTTCAAGGCCGCGAAGGGCACCGGGGTGAAGCCGGTGATCGGCTGCGAGGTCTACGTCGCCGAGGATCGCCGCGTCCAGAAGAAGGGCTACGCGCACCTCACGCTCCTCGCCGCGGACAACGAGGGCTACGCGAACCTGATCAAGCTCTCCTCGCTCGGCTACCTCGAGGGCTACTACTACAAGCCGCGCGTCGACTGGGAGCTGCTCGAGCGCCACTCGAAGGGCGTCATCGCGCTGTCTGGCTGTATGTCCGGAAGGGTCAGCAAGGCCATCGAGGAGAACCGGGGGATGGACGCCCACGGCGAGCTCGACCGGCTCGCGCAGGTCTTCGGCCGCGACAACGTCTACGTCGAGCTGCAGAACGCGCACATCCCGATCCAGGAGCGGCTCGTCCGCGAGCTCGACGAGCTCGCCACCTCGATCGGCCTGCCGACGATCGCGACCGGCGACGTCCACTACCTCCGCCACGAGGACGCGCGCGCCCACGAGGCGCTGCTCTGCATCCAGTCGGGCGACTCGCTCAAGAACCCGAACCACTGGAAGTTCGAGACCGACCACTTCTACTTCAAGACGCCCGAGGAGATGGCGCTCGACTTCCCCGGGCATGACCTGGCGATGCGGCGCACCCTCGAGGTCGCCGAGCGCTGCAACCTCAAGATCGAGCTCGGCCAGATCCTGCTGCCGAAGTTCCCGGTGCCCGACGGCCGCGACGCGTTCGACTACCTCGTCGAGCTCTGCGAGAAGGGCCTCACGAAGCGCTACGGGACGACGACCGACGAGCTGACCGAACGCCTCCGCTTCGAGCTCAAGACGATCCGCGAGATGGGCTTCGCCGACTACTTCCTGATCGTCTGGGACTTCATCCACTTCTCCAAGCGGAACGGCGTCAGCGTCGGCCCGGGCCGCGGCTCGGCCGCCGGCAGCATCGTCGCCTACTGCCTCGAGATCACCGACCTCGACCCGATGCGGTACGACCTCCTCTTCGAGCGGTTCCTCAACCCGGGCCGGAAGTCCATGCCCGACATGGACATCGACTTCGCGGTCGAAGGCCGCGAGCGCGTGATCAACTACGTCACCGAGAAGTACGGCCGCGACCGCGTCGCCCAGATCATCACCTTCTCGACGATGGCCGCCCGCGCCGCCATCCGCGACGCCGGGCGCGTCCTCGAGATCCCCCTACGGCACCGTCGACCGGATCGCGAAGCTCGTCCCGGAAGGCCCGGGCCAGACGCTCGAGGAGTGCATGAAGCCGAACGGCGAGCTGCGCAAGGTCGTCGACTCCGACCCGATCGCGCGCGAGATCATCGACCTCGCGACGCCGCTCGAGGGTCTCACGCGCGCCGACTCGATCCACGCCGCCGGCGTCGTCATCGGCGCGGAGCCGCTCGCCAACATCGTCCCGCTCCAGCAGAAGGGCGCGGACCAG
>CAIYXH010000209.1 GCA_903930195.1 uncultured Actinomycetes bacterium
CGCCGAGGGCGCCCTCGGCCCGCCCTCGGTTGAGGGGCGCTTCATCGCCGACCCCGTGGTCGAGAACCTGCACTACAACTTCGATGCGATCCCGCCGCCGTCGATGACCGAGCTACGGGGCCTCGCTGACCGGATGGGGGTCGACAAGATCGTCAGCGCGGCGACGATGCCCGCGATCCGCCCGTACTCCCTCGACGCGCTCTCGTTCGTGTACCCAACGGTAAGCCAGCTGCGGCAGCTCGGCCCGACCGAACGCGTCGCAGACGTCTACGTCACACCAGGCTGCGGGCCCGCCTCACTCCAGGCGGTGACCCGATCATCGACTGGTTGAACATGCGCCCGGCAAGATTCGAACTTGCGGCCTCTGCCTCCGCAGGGCAGCGCTCTATCCCCTGAGCTACGGGCGCGGGGCGAATCAGTGTAGCCGTGGCACCGACCCGGGACGAGACCGGTCGACTCCCAGTTGCGCAGGAACATGTGCGCGCGTATCTTCGCGCCGCAGGGCGCCACCACCCGATGGGTGATTCGACAGGGGGGAACATGGACGTGACGACCGAGCCGGTGCACCTCGAGCAGACGACAGCGTTTGCTCTCGAAGAGAAGAGCAAGCTCGTCAAGTCGCTTCGGCGATTCGACATGGTGCTGTTCACGGTCTGCGCCTTCGTCGGCCTCGACACGCTCGGCACCGTGGCCTCGAACGGGCCGCAGGGGTTCGTCTGGCTCGTGCTGCTCGCCGCGCTCTTCGTGCTGCCCTACGCGCTGCTGATGGCCGAGGCGGGCTCGACCTTCACCGAGGAGGGCGGGCCGTACGAGTGGATGAAGCTCGCCTGGGGCCGCCTCGCCGGCGGCGTCGGCGCCGTCCTCTACTGGGTGACGAACCCGCTCTGGGTCGGCGGCTCGCTTGCGTTCATCTCCACGGATGCGTGGCGCACGAACGTCTCGGGGATCGGGCACGGGAGCTTCGGGGACTACCTCTTCAAGCTCGTCTTCATCTGGATCTCGATCGGCGTCGCGATCGCCTCGCTGCGCTACGGCAAGTGGATCCCGAACATGGGCGCGATCCTCCGCTTCTTCACCCTCGGGTTCTTCTCGATCACGGTCGTGGTCTACGGCGCGAAGCACGGCTTCCATGGCTTCTCGGCCCACTCGGCGTCGCCGTCGAAGGCGGTCTTCATCGGTCTCGTGCCGATCCTGCTCTTCAACTACGTCGGCTTCGAGCTGCAGAACGGCGCCGCCGAGGAGATGGAGAACCCGAGCCGCGACGTGCCGATCTCCGTCTTCCAGAGCGCCGTGCTCGGCGTCTTCAGCTACGTGATCCCGATCCTCGGCATCCTGCTCGTGCTGCCGCTGAAGCAGGTGACCGGGATCGGCGGCTTCATCGACGCGGTGACGAAGGTGTTCAGCGTCTACGGCGGCGCCGCCCACTTCCTGCTCGTGGTGATGACGCTCGGGTTCATCGGCAGCCTGATCACGTCGGGCGCGGTGTGGATGATCGGCTCCGATCGCGTGCAGGCGGTGGCCGCGTACGACGGCGCGTTCTTCGGCTTCTTCGGCGTCTTCAACCGCAAGCTCGGCACGCCCGTGCGCGTGAACGTCCTCTCCGGCGTCGTCGCGACGGCCTTCTGCGTCTCGGCGGTCGCGTTCTTCGACAGCGGCGCGAACGCGACCTTCCAGGTCGTCCTCGACATCGCGATCTCGACGACGCTGCTCTCCTACATCCTGATCTTCCCGGCGATCCTGAAGCTGCGCTACACCCACGCCGATGTCCACCGGCCCTACGCGTTCCCGTTCGGCGCCGCGGGCGTCTGGATCGGGACGATCGTCGTCACGTTCTTCGTCCTGATCGGCTCGTGGGTCGCGGTCTTCCCGGACACGATCGAGAAGGTAATCGGCGTCGACTACGGCTCGTTCAAGGCCGCCTGGGGCGTGTCGCGGCTGAAGTTCGA
>CAIYXH010000210.1 GCA_903930195.1 uncultured Actinomycetes bacterium
AGCCATCGGAACGGCGACAACCACGACGTCGTTCGACGTTGCCGCAATCACGGTGGCGGCATTCGTGAAAAAGACCAAGTTCATCGTCTCGGCCTTGTTATAGAATAGGCCGCTGAAGGCGGCAACGCCGTTGACGAACGTCGCGGTCGTGACGCCGAGCGCGCCGGTCGAGTCGGTGATCGGCGCCGTGCCGTCGAAGGAGACCTGATGGCCCGACGCGTCGTAGGCGACGACCTGGAAGCTGAACGACTGGCCGACGGCGAACGTCGCGCCGGCCGTGAGACCCGACGAGGTGAAGTGATCGACGTGGGGCTCGAGCGCGATCGTCTGCGTCTGGTGCACCGCCTGGTACTGGAAGGTCGCGGCCTGGTCGGCGTCGACGACACAGCTCCCCTTGCCGGTGAACGAGACCTTGCCGCTCACGATCGCGCAGGCGCCTGCGGTGCTCGACCCGTCGATCGAGACGGTGACCGGAATCCCAGATGCGCCGGTCGCGGTCGTGTAGGCGTACGTCCCACCGGTCGCTCCGGTGGACGGGGCGGTCGAGGTGAAGGAGCCGGTGCCGGCCGGCAGCGCGAGTGTGAAGACATCGGTGCGGTCCTTCTCGAGGCCGGTCACGAGATCCTTGGCCTCGGCGCCGGTGCCGTAGTAGTCGACCGACCCGTCGTCCTCGAGCAGCGTGACCGGGGTGCCGTTCGTCAGCGGGTCGGGAACCGAGACAATGCCCTCCCACGAGCCACCCTCGGGCGTCGGGAGCACGGTGTTCGTGAGCACCGGCTGATCGGCGGTGTTGCCGTCCCAGGTGTAGAGGTACTGGCTGCCGCCGGTGGGGGCGGCCGGGACGCCTTCGTAGGAGCCGGCGACGACGAGGTATTGGTCGTCGGCGTTCTTGCGAATCTCGCGGATGCCGAGCACCGAGGCGTCGCCGTTCCCGTTGACGTAGCCGGCCGGCGTGAGGTTCCACTCGAGCGGCGCGCCGAAGCTCGCGCTGCCGGTCGTGCCGCTCGTGCTGATCAGGCTGGCGGCGTTCGTCAGCGGGACGACGAGCGCGTCCGTGCGATTCGAGGTCGGGACGATCGGGGCGCGGAAGCCGAGGTAGAGCGTGTTCGAGCTGCCGGCCGCGAACTCGAGGCCCTCGACGTTGAAGCCGTTGACCTCCTTGGGGATCTGGCCCGACGCCGAGCCGGCGGCGAAGCCGAGCTGATTGCCATTCGCCTGATCCCAGGTGATGAGGTCGCTGCGGAGGTTCTTGTAGTAGCCGGCGAACGTCAGCGTCGCGGAGGCGCCGGAGCCGCTGAGCGTCGTCGCGAAGAGGATCGCCCGGTCGGGCTCGAGCTTGCCGGTCTTGCTGTTGCCCATCGAGCCGAGCCAGTAGATGGTGTTGCCCTTGCGCGCGGCAGCCTCGATGTCCATTTCGTCGTCGCCCACGATGCCCATCTGCGTGGTGAAGTCCCAGGTCCGGACGGGCTGGCCGGACGTGCCCGTCTTGTAGAGGGCGAGCGCGTCGAACTCGTCGTCGCCGACAATCATGTAGCCGCCGCCGACGTCCACGGCGGTCGACGAGTCGGAGCCGCTGCCGTACAGGAAGCTCGTGTTGCTATCGGGTGCGGCGGCCGAGACGCCGTACTGGAGCGTCGTCGTCGCGGAGCGGCCGTCAGGCGCCGAGACCGTGATCGTGATGATCGCGAGACCGACCGTGGTGCCGCTCGTATCGAACGTGAGCGTCCGCGTCGCGCCCGTGCCGCTCACGGTGGCGGTCGCAACCGCAGGCGTGTCCGACGACGTCGTGACGGTGAGCTGGCCCGGCGTGTAGACGCCGCTCGGATCGGCGACGGTCGCCGTCGTGGTCGTCGGGACGTAGGAGTCACCGATGGAGCGGCTGAAGGCGTTCCCGGCGAGCGTCACGGTGGGCGAGACCGGCGGCGGCGGTGGGGGTGGCGGTGTGGTCGTGATGGTCTGACCACTCGGAGCAAAGGCGACGCCCTTGTACGCGGTGTGCGTCGGCGCGGTCGCGACCGTGGTGAACGAGCCTGTGATCGTGTTCCCGAAGCCACTCGAGTCGGTCAGCGCGAGCAGCTGGTTGCCGCCCGTGCCGCCGTCGATCGTCGTCGCGTAGAGCTGCACGCCGCCGCTTTCGACCTGTCCCGCAAGACCTTCGAGGCCGACGGTCGAACCGGCGGAGACGTTCCCCTTCGCCGTCCACGTCGACCCGATCAGCGCGTACTTGAAGATCCCGCCGTTCGTGCCGTCGGCGATGTACGCCGTATCGATTGCGCTGCCGGTCGAGCCGGTGTGCAGCAGGACGATGCCGTACGGGTCGCTCTCCGTCGAGATCGTCGTGTTCGTGCTGTTCGGCGCGGTCGGAAGCCCGCTGCCGAGCTCGAATACCCCGGGGCCCGGTGTCTTGCTCGTGCTGTAGTAGAGGTTGCCACCGGCGATCACGACGACCCGCGATTGCTTGGGCGCAGAGGTCTCCAACCCGGTCGACGTCGTGGCGCCGAGCGCCGAGGCGTAGACGACCCCTGCGTTCTTGTCCGAGCCTCCGGTGACGCTGCCGCCGTCGCCGGAGGCCCAGAAGTGCTGACCGTTGTCGGTGACGACACCCCGGAAGTTGCTCGTGCTGAAGGCGTCGGTGAGCGCGGTCGACGTATCGACCGCGCCGGTGCCGCTGATGCGCGCGATCACGCGCGGCGCCGCGGTGCTCGTGGTGCCGCCGACAGAGACGGTCCCGACGGTGGCGTCGTAGCCGCCGAGGGTGAGGTAGTTGCCGTCGCTCGAGAGGGCGAGGTTGCTCTCCGAGCTTGCCGAGCCGCTCTCGGTGAGCGCGTGCTGCGTCCCCGAGTCGGTCGTCGGGAGCGCGATCGACGTGCCCAGGTTCGCCGTCGTACCGTTCCAACCCACAGGCTGGATGAAGGCGGGCGTCGCGGAGCTCGTGAGCCCGCTGTTGCCGACGCTGCCGACCTGCACCACGTCGATCAGGTCACCCGAACCGGCCGCCGATGTTGCCGGAGCGCCGATCCCGACGACGACAAAGAGGATGAAGGAGGCAGCGACGGCAAGCGTCGTCAGACCGGTGCGGCGGTGTGCCCTCGTCACGTCCACGAACCTACGGGTGACGAGAGCTCGCCGGGTTGCAGGTCAGTGACGTCGGGATGTCAATGTGGTTACACCCCGCGGAGGCGTGAACGGAGAGCCAGCACGAGCTCCAGCTCGCGGATTCCGAGCCGCCGGCAGGCCCAGACGTACGCCCGCGCCGCAAGCGCGAGCGCCGGCGCGAGCGAGACGACCTGCGCGACGAGCGAGCGGCCGAGCAGGTGGTCGATCGGCCACCAGACGACGTAGGCGACAACGGCAACGACGGCGGAGGCGGCGACGATCCGGAGGACGACCGTCAGCGTCCGTGCGCCGTCGATCCCCCCGATGCGCGGGACGAGCAGCATCAGCAGGGCGATCGTCCCGGCGATGTTCACGATCGCCGTCGAGAGCGGGATCCCCCACGCCCCGACGCGATAGAAGATCCCGTCGAGGGCGGCGTTCAGGGCGAGGTTGCCGAGCGCGACCGCGGTCGGGATCCAGTTCATCTGCAGCGAGAAGAACGCGCGGTTCAGGAGCAGCATCGCGCCGTTGAAGAAGAGGCCTGCGCTGAAGGCGGCAAGGCACGCAGCGGTGACGGGCGTCGCGAGCGGCTTCCAGTGGCCGTGCTGGTAGAGGATCCGCACGATCGGCTCGGCGAGCACGGCGCTCACGGCGGCAGCGGGCAGGAGCAGGAACGCGATCTGCCGCAGCCCCCGCGCGACCGTCTCGCGGAAGCCGTCCATGTCGCCGCGGGCCGCGAGGCGCGAGAGCGACGGGAAGAGCACGGTCGCGATCGCGACCGAGAACATCCCCTGCGGGAGCATGTAGATCAAGAAGGCCTTCTGGATCGCGGTCGGGGCGAGGTTCGCGTTGATCAGGCGCGAGGCGAAGATCGTGTCGATCACCGCGTTGACGTTGATCAGCCCGAGCCCGAGCGTCACCGGGATCATCAACTTGAACGTGCGCGCGACGAGCGGGTCGCGCCAGTCGATCACGATCCGCAGGCGCTCCTCGCCGTTCTCGAGGCCGCGCAGCCACGGGAGCGGCAGCAGCACCTGGATCACCGTCGCGACGAGGATCGCGATCGCGTAGACGTAGAGCTTCCCGTCGGCCCCGTGCTCCTGTGGCACGCCGATCACGAGGCCGATGATGATCGCGAGGTTCCAGAAGACCGGCGAGAGCGCCGGCACGGTGAAGTGGTCGTAGGTGTTGAGGATCCCGACGACGATCCCGGAGACGCCGAGCAGCGCAACGATCGGGAAGAGGACGCGCGAGAGGCCGATCGCGAGCGCGCGGTGGCCGCCCGGGTTGCCGAAGATGCCGATGACCCACGGCGCGATCAGGATGAAGAACGCGGTGAGGGCCGTGAGGCCGAGCAGCATCAGCCAGAAGAGGCTCGACGCGACGCGCCAGGCGCGCTTGCGGTCGCCGCTCTCGACGAGCTCGCTGAAGACGGGGACGAAGGCCGACGAGAGCGCCGCGTCGGCGACGAGAGCGCGCACGAGGTTCGGCACCTGGAAGGCGACCGTGAAGGCGTTGATCCGGCCCGTCGCGCCGAAGTAGTAGGCGGCGACGACCTCGCGAACGAGGCCGAGGACACGGGAGAGCCCGGTGGCGAGCGAGAAGATCGCGGTCGAGACAGCGAGGCGCGGGCGACCGTGCTCGCGGTAGCTCGAGGTCTCGACGGTGACGTCTTCGGCCGAGGGCGCATCGGCCGGCAGCGTCGAGGCCGCCTGTGGCGTGGCGGGGCGCTCGCGGCGGCGAGGCGGCGCGGGGGCTTCGGGCTGCCCCGGTGTGGGTTGCCGCGGTGCGGCGTCGTCGCCCCAGGCGGGGTGGCCCTGCTTGCGGCGCTTGGCGTTCCGGGCGGCGAGCCGTTCTGCTCGCTCTTGTGCGCGTTGCTCGTCGTCCACCGGAAGAGCATAGGGAGGGGTCCTCTCGGCGCTCGCTGCGGCTTGCTACCATCTTCCGGCCCGCAGGACGCGGGTCTTTCTACGCGAGGACAGACAGGATCATGGCGAACATCACCCAGCAGAAGAAGCGCATTCGTACCGCCGAAGCCGAGCGGGTCGAGAACCTGCGCTATCGCTCGACGATCAAGACCCTGACGAAGCGGCTCGCGACCACGGTCGAGAGCGGCGACGCTGCCTCGATCGACACCGAGCATCGCAACCTCGCGAAGCTGATCGACCGGGCCGTCACCCGCGGTGCGCTCCACAAGAACACCGCTGCCCGCAAGAAGTCCCAGGCTGCCCGCCTCGCGGCGAGCGTCTCGAACTCCTAGCCGGTCTTCCCTTCGAGCTTCTAGCCGCGCCCGTGCGCCGGCTTCGTCACGCGCGGCTGCGTGATCTGGATCAGCGTGCGCTCGAGCTCGAGATCGTTTGCGAGCCGTGAGCCGCCCTTGAGCGCGTAGTCGAGCCGCGCGAGGCTGACGGTGACGTCGCGGAGTTCGTCGACCGAGTAGTTCCGGGCCTGCGCGTAGAGCTTGCCGGTGTAGAAGGGGTGCTGCTTGAGCTTCGTCGCAGCGTCCTTTGCCGAGATGCCCTGCGCTTCGAGCGACTGGCACTGGCGGATGCGGGCGACGTGGCTCGTGAGGATGCCGACGACGCGCGGGATCGTCTTCGAGCGTGGGTCCCCGGTGCGCTCGAGGAGCGACTCGGAGGCGCGGAGGACGCCGTGCACGTCACGTGCTCCCCAGGCGTCGGTGAGCGCGAAGTTGGTGGTGCCGGCACGCGCGGCGACGAGCCGCTCGACGTCGGCGGCGGTGATCTTGTCGCCGGCGGCCCAGGTGGCGAGCTTGTCGATCTCGCCGGAGAGCTCGTAGAGGTTCTCGCCGAGGAGCTCGACGAGCGCACGCGCTCCTTCGGGCTCGACCGAGGTGCCGTGCAGCGCGAACTGCTCGCCGATCCACTTCCGCAGGCCCCGTTGGGGGACGTCGAAGAGCAGGAGGTCGCCCACGCTCGCGACGGCCTTCGCGATCGGTGCGTCCTTCTTCAGCTCACCGCCGATGAGCGCGAGCGTCGTCCCGGGCAGCGGCAGCTTCAGATACGCGGCGACCGCCTTCGCGTCGTCGGCCTTCCAGGCCTCGACCTCGTCGACGACGATCAGCCGTCCGTCACCGGCGAAGAGGCCCATCGCGTTGCAGGCGGCGACGGCGTCCTCCCCGCTCGCCTCCTTCGCGTTCAGCGTCTCGAGCGCACCCGAGTCGAAGCGGTTGCGGAGCCGGTCGAGCGCCCGGTCGATCTTCGGCCGGTCGGTGCCGGCGAGGAGATAGGCGGGCTTCAGCTCGTCTGCCATCGATGCCAAGCATAGGCTCCGAGCAGGAGGATCCCGGCGAAGGCGGCGAGGCCTGTCTGCGTGGTCACCTCGGCGAACGGAAGGCCTCCGATCAACCGCGCACAGAGAGCGATGTACGCCGCGACCGCCCCGTTCAGCGAGGCGAGGACGGCTGCGGCGGACGGACTGATCAGGTCGAGCCCGGCCGTCGTGAAGGCCAGCCCGAGGAGGATCGGCATCGCCGGCTCGACGAGCGCGTTCGCCGGGATGCTCATGATCGGGAGGTAGGCGAACTGCAGCCAGAGGATCGGTGCCGTCACGATCCCGCACCCCGCCGAGATCGCGACTCCCAGACGGACGCTGTGCGGCAGCGGGGCGCCCTCGAGCGCCTGGGCGATCCGCGGGACGACCGTGAAGATCGCGACGACGGCAGCAAACGAGAGCTGAAATCCTGGATCGTGGACGTTGTAGGGATTCCACGCGAGCAGGACCGCGGCCGCAAGCAGCAGCGCGTGCCATGAGTCGCGGAGCCGCCCGGTGAGCCAGGCGAGCGACGCGAGCCCTCCGGCGATGCCTGCCCGGATCACCGACGGCTGCGGGCCGACCGCGAGCACATACGCCCCGATCCCGAGGAGCGCGCCGAGCTCGCCCGCCACGCGCGAGATCCCGAGGATCCAGGCGAGCATCAGCACGCCGCCGGCGACGAGCACCACGTTTTGTCCCGAAACGGCGAGGATGTGGTAGAGCCCCGACGCCTGGAAGTCGCTGCGAAGGCCATCCGAGAGGGCGTCGTCATCGCCGAGCACGATCCCCTCGAGCACCGCGCGACGCTCGCCGGTGAGCCCCGGTGCGATCGAGGTCGCAAGGTGCTCGCGCAGCCGGTCGGCGACGGCCCCCAGGCCGCCGCGCCGCCCGACCTGCGTCCACTCGTCGACCTTGAGCTCGACGTGGATGCCGTGGCGGCGCAGCCACTCGGGATAGTCGAACCCGCTTGCCGAGCTCTTGGGCGCGCGCACGACGACGAGCGCCGCGATGACGGCACCCTGCGGCGGCGTGCGCCCTGATGGAAGCTCGAGCTCCGCGGGCTCGTCCACTTCCTGACCGTCGATCGTCCGTACCGTGGCCTGTGCCTCCACCCCGAAGCGCTCCTCCTTCGGGGGAGCGGTGACGACCGCGACGACGCGCCCGGCCCGGTCGGTCCAGGCGCTCAACGGACTGCGGTCGATGCGGTCGAGACGATGGCTCGCCCACCACCACCCGAGAGCGAAGACGAGCACTGCGGTCAGCCCGACCCGGAGCGGGCCGCTCGGCGACGCGACGGCCGCGAGCGCACATGCGCCGGCTGCGACGAGCACGCTCTCGTGCAGCCGGATGAGGTTCGCAGCCGCGAGCCCGAGGCAGAGTCCCAGGGCAATCGCGTGCGCCGGGGCGCGCGTGAGCGTCACGGGATCACCAGGCCCTGGAGGGTCGCAACCCGTGAAGGCCCGATCCCAGGAATCGCGTCGAGATCGTCGACCGAGGTGAACGACCCGTGCTGGGTGCGGTAGTCGACGATCTTCTGTGCTGTCACCGGACCGATTCCGGGCAACGCGTCGAGCTGCTCGGCCGTCGCGGTGTTGAGGTCGACGGGTGCGGCCTGCGACGGGGGGCCGCCGGCAGCAGCGACCGCGACGCCCTTGCCCGGTACGAGCACCTGCTCGCCATCCGCGAGCGGAGCCGCGAGGTTCACCGAGGCGGCGGTCGCCCCGCGGGCCAGCCCTCCGGCGCGCGCGATCGCGTCGGCGATCCGGGATCCCTGGGCCAGTTGATAGAGCCCAGGCCGCCGTACCGCGCCGGCAACGTCGACCACGAGCGCCGCAGCGGTGGTCGTCGCCACGGCCGGCGTGTACGCGGTGGTGGCGCTCCCCGTGGACGACGAGGGGTAGGTCGACCCGGATGACCCGAAAGTCGATGGCGCCGTCAGCTTTGCGATGAGCACGACGAGTAACAACGCGCAGCCACCGGCGAGCAGCAGGGTGCGGCGGGACAGGGAGAGGGAGTGCATGTCCCGAGCGTGCCGGGGACGGTGTGACGTGTCTGTGACAGCTCTGAACCGAAAGTGCAACGAGAATGCAGGACCGGCGGCGCGCTCGCAGCAGTCGGAGCGACGAACGGGCCAGGCCCCGATACCGCCGGGGCCAGGCCCTAAAGGCTCACGCTGCGCCCAGCGACTGTCGCGCCGAGGAACGGGACCCATACGGCCGGGGCCAGGCCCTGACCGCGGACGGCGTGGCACCAGCCGAAAGACGGGCCAGGCCCCGGTACGGCCAGGGCCAAGCTCTTGGCGCTAGACGACGAGGTTGACGAGCTTGTCCGGCACGACGATCGTCTTGCGCGGCTCGGCGCCGTCGAGGTGCGCCGCAACCTTCTCGGACGCCCGCGCGACCGCGACGAGCTCGTCGTTCGAGAGCCCCGCAGCGACCTGCACCTTGTCGCGCACCTTCCCGTTCACCTGCAGAACCAGCTCGACCGTGTCGCGCTCGAGCTGCGACGGGTCGGCGACCGGCCACGGCTCCGACCAGAGGCGCGCGTGCCCGAGCTGCACCCAGAGCTCCTCCGCGACATGCGGGGCGTATGGCTGCAGCAGCGAGACAGCCGTCTCGACGGCGAAGCGCGAGGCCTCGTCGTCGGGCGAGCCGGAGATCTCGTTGACGAGCTCCATCACGGCGGCGACCGGGGTGTTGAAGACGAAGCGGCGCTCGATGTCGTCGGTGACCTTCGCGATCGTCTCGTGCGTCTTGCGCGCGAGCGGCGTGCCTGCGGTGACGAGCGGGCGGCCGCGCGCGATCTCCTCGCCGACGATCCGCCAGACCCG